>JALZUU010000237.1 GCA_023300665.1 Saprospiraceae bacterium
GATTCTAAAGCAAGTTTTGCATCAATATCCATCCATTCAACATCCGGTCGATGACTTAGAGCAGTAATTAATTCAGGAGTGGCTTCTATCGCGATCAAGTTGGCGATCCAAAATGTCTGTAGAGAACCGAGTGTTAATCCTTCTTCTGCAGATAGCCAATTTACTAATGGTCGCTGTGTATTGGTTGCTTTTTCTTTTAGGGCCGTAATAACGGTAAGGGTCCGTTCTTCCAAGGATGTTTTATGTTGATAGAAGTTGGCGTCCATTGCTTCGACATCTACTTGATCAGCTAATTTGATGATGATCTTGTGATTGGGCTCATTTGTATTGTTTAATACATCTTGCAATCGATTCGAAAGAGCGTATTCATTAAATTGTTGAGCAGAAACGCCTGTCATTAGGAAAAGAGCAAGCATTAATAGTAAAATACGATTAGTAAGGCTGAGGTTGGGCATAATTAATAAGTTCGTTATTACCAAAGAAGGTTTAAATTCGCATCACCTAAATCAAAAATAAATCTGAAAGTGAAACGAGCTTTTGAAATAATGTTAGTAGAAGTTTGCCTGTATCTCCTATTATGGATATGGAATGAGCAGGCCGCTCTTATCCTTAGTGCCATTTTTTCAGGAGTATCTTTTATTGTTTTGGTCCTCTCCGTGATCGTTGAGATGGTGGAGCCATCAAAGGTACCAAAAAGCTTCTTTATTTTTATGATTATTTCCGTATTAGTCCCCCTTCTGACAGCCTGTGGATATTATTTCTTGTTTATTTAAAAAATAATCCTGTTTTTCTTGTGTGAAATTGGTCAAATATTCATGATTTTACCACGATCTTTATCTAGTAAATGAGCAGGAATGTTTGCTTTAATCTCGTTAAAAAGTAGATTTATTAGCCGTTTTTTGATAAAACTACGATGTGTAATCAAGCTTACTTCTCGCATTGGTTCTGGTTTTTGAAAGGGTCTTAGATATTTCATCTTTGGCTCTTCCATATCAATGGTAGCTAATTCGGGCAAAAAAGTATAACCAAATTGCTTTTCAACAATTCGCTTCAATGTTTCCAAACTACCACTTTCAAACTTTAGGCTAGTATTTCCCATCCTTTTTTCTCCACAAATATTTAATGTTTGAGATCTAAAACAATGTCCTTCTTTTAATAGCCACAGCTCATTCATATCTAATTCTTGCAGATTAATTTGCTCTTTGATAAAAAGTGGATGTTTTGTGGACATATAAACAAAAAACTTCTCATAAAACATCGGAAATTCTACAATGGACTTTTCGCTTAATGGTGTTACTAAAATTCCTACATCTAGCCGATCGTCTTTTAATTTTTTTATTATCTCAGTAGTAAGAATTTCTTCAACTACGAGGGTAACTTCAGGATATTTTTCAACAAATTTTGTAATAAAAAGAGGGAGCAAATATGGGCTAAGTGTAGGAATAATTCCAATATGTAATTCTCCTTTGATTTCGTCTCTTTGACCTTGAATAATTTCTGGTATCCGCCCTGCTTCTTGTAAAACAATCCTTGCTTGATTAATCACTTGAATGCCCATTTCGGTGGTCACTACAGGTTTTTTACTTCGATCAAAAAGTAATACTTTCAGTTCTTCTTCTACCTTTTTAATTTGCATACTCAAGGTAGGCTGCGTTACATAACAATGTTTAGCTGCTTTGGCAAAACTTCGGTGCGTATCAACTGCTACTAAGTATTCTAATTGGGTAATGGTCATAGTGCTTATTTAAGTATCTGGGTTATCTTTGTAATTGTACTCACAACAATAGATTTAAAGCTAATTTTGTTTTATTTATTAGAAATAATTAATTGAAATGTCTGGTAATTTCAGAATTAAATATTAAAATTACTTAAAGACAATATTTTTAATTTTGCCTATTCACAAATAGAAGAAATAATTGAAATGACTGAAAGAAATTTACAACTAATGATAGGTCTTCATTGGAAACATCTAAGATAAAGTTGTTCTGAATAAGTATTCGTCCTTTTAAAGACTTTTATAGGCTATTTAGAGATTCTGACAACATATATGCTAGAAAACCTTCATCTCGGTTAAGCACTCCAATTCGATTATTGGTTAGGTGTACAAAATCACTTAGCATATTCCAAAGACCAGAATCCGGTAGATCAAGATATTCTGAATCAAGTGCTAATAACTTAGTTTCAGTCAGTAGTTGTAGGTTTGTATAAACTGCCTGATTAATGGATAGCCAATTTTCCCAAGCAGGAGAATCACTACCGGAAGGATTTTTTTCTAGCGCTTCCCAAATGTTTTGGATATAGGGGAAAATCGCTGGCTTTTGAGTGAGATAAGCCTTTTTAAATTGTAATAAAATTTTTTCTTCTTGCGCTTCCTGTTCTTCTGATTGAATAGCACGCGGCAACCAATCTCGACAATTTTTTTCAAAAAATTTAGCGGCCTTTTTACGCGTCATTCCAATTGAAAAAACAAATCCAATATGCAGTTTTATCGCAGCACCTAAAGCATAATCATACGACCAATTTGGTGTCTCAACTAATTCGTTTAAGACCATACGAGAAGAAGCAAAAAATTGTAATTCTGCTATTGGCAATGCTGCTAATCCACCATATCTAGCGATCTCTGGTTGGTATGAAATAGAAAGAATTTGATTGTTGTCGCGCCAAGACTCTGCCAATTTATGCGCTTCCATTTCTGGAGTTAATAACAACTTGGAAGGATATTTTAAAATAAAATTGTTCAATTCTTTTTGTAGAATTTCAGTTATTTCTATTTCTTTGTCTGCTGACTTTTTCTTAAGTCTTAATCGAAGGTGTGGTCCTCGTTCCCAATATCGAATAAAAAAATATTGTGTAATTAATTCTTGATCAATTAGTTTTTTCACCAATGGACGAACTGCTCCTAAAAGTAGCGACTCCCAAGGTTCTGCATAATAAATATAAAAACTAAGGTATTGATTTTCAGGCATTTATATTATTTATTCTTTTCTTTTTGGATGTTGTGATAAATTATCGGGACTAGCTTTTTTTACTAGTTGACTTGTATCGGATGACTTAGAGTGTTAAACAAAAAGTGACACTAAGTTGGTAATATTTTTCATCTTAATTCTTTATGATATTTCAAGGTGATTTATGCCAATATTTAAACAATATTTATTTATTTTTAATGTTCATTTTTTTGGCAGAAAAAAAACGAAACCTGCCTGCGTTCCGCAGGAAGGCAGGCAAAAAATCTGCCGCCTGTCACATTTTTCGAACT
>JALZUU010000238.1 GCA_023300665.1 Saprospiraceae bacterium
AAAATTATCGCAATCAACAGCCGTGCAAAGCCAGTCATTTTTAATTTTGCCATTTTATTTGTTTTTTATGAAGTTGTTTAAAATATTCACAAAAGCGATGGCCATTGTGATTCATCTTTAAATAACTCCTAAGTTTGAACGTAGAGACAATCAGCAAATTGCCCTTCTCTTTATAAAACAAATATGACCATCTCTAAGTTCGATATACAAATTCTTTCACTCAAAAATCACCTTCTGCTGATTATTAATTAAAATCAAGTAAAAAGATATACACGCCAGAAGCGCCATTATTAATTCTTCATTATTCCATTTTTAATTAAATCATCCCTTACTCTCCACCTTCCTCACCCTGCGGCGGCATAAAATTCATACTATAACCAATCTTATGAGCAGGTCCTTTATCGTCATCATCAAAATCTTCCCAGTCGGTTACCTCTCGGATAAATTCTTCCATATGTCTTACCAAGAAAGGTGGTTTTACCTCTTCTGGGCGATAGATCGCAATCGTTTTTGGAGGTCTTGGCTCACCATAACCTTCGATTACTGGATAACTAATCATGGCCATGACCTTACCGTTGAAAAGTTGTTGGTAAATCAACGAACCGTTATGTTTAATCAATGGACGATTAACTTCTTTATTTATTTTTTCGTAAATCCCACTCTTTACTTCCCCAAGGTTTAGTACGATAGCTTCTAGATTTTCCACATCATCCTTTACTTCAATTTCTCCTTCCAAAGCCGTCTCGTCTAGCATTCTCTGCAATTCAGATTTGATTGTGTTCTTTAACCCTGATTTCCAACTCTCTCGATAGTGAACGGTGTTGCTTAGAATTTCTTGATATGCTTGAACCTTTCTTTTTAAATTAGTTAGATCTTCCATTTATTAAGTTTAGATGATTAGTTATTAAAGTGCTTTTATAAGGTAACTTATAGCTAGTACAAAGTGTACTAATTATGGTGTAAAACCTATAAAATAGTTATGTGGTTGCGAATTGCTTCAATAATATTGCGTTTTTATTTCGCGATTGAGAGCAGCAAATAGCTAATAAAGGGCTAAAAGCCAATAGGAAAGCATTTGAAATTTCTCCTACCACTTACACCCGAAAGATCAAATATATTGATATTTTTGTAGAATATGAATCAAGCTTATATTTTTGACGCTATACGGACGCCTCGTGGTAAAGGCAAACCAGGTGGATCGCTCTACGAATCCAAGCCAATTGACCTCGTCAAGAGTCTTTTAGATGCCTTGGTAGTTCGGAATAATTTACCAACAGAAGAGGTGGAAGATTTAATTCTTGGCTGTGTCACACCGGTAGAAGACCAAGGAGCTAATTTGGCTAAAGCAGCCTTATTATATGCTGGATGGGATGACCGAGTTGCTGGTTTTCAACTCAATCGTTTTTGTGCCTCTGGTCTAGAAGCGATTAATCTGGCAGCTGGTAAAATTCGTTCTGGTTGGGAAGATTTGATTGTTGCAGGAGGAGTAGAAAGCATGAGTCGAGTACCGATGGAAAGCGACCGAGGTGCTTTATTATTTGATCCAACAGTCATCAGTAAAGTGGGTTATGTTCCTCAAGGAATTTCTGCTGATCTGATCGCAACGAGAGAATCTTTTTCGCGCGAAGATCTTGATTTTTATGCATTACAATCTCAAACTAGAGCCGCTTTTGCATGGGATAATGGTTATTTTAAAAAATCTATTATTCCAATTTTAGATCAAAATGGTTTATTAATTTTAGATAAAGACGAACATCTTCGACCTGGAACTACCTTAGAAAAATTAGCGACCTTATCTCCTGCTTTTAAAGCGATAGGAGAAAGAGGATTTGACTTTTTAGCGCTGGAAACTTATCCTGAAGTTGAAAAAGTAGAACACTATCATACCGCCGGTAACTCTTCTGGAATTGTAGATGGTGCTGCGCTTACCTTGATTGGTTCAGCAGAAAAAGGAAAAGCCCTCAACTTAAAACCAAGAGCCATCATTCGAGCCGCAGCAGTCTCTGGTTCTGAACCTACCATTATGTTGGAAGGACCTATTCCAGCAGTTCAGAAAGCGCTGAAAATTGCAGGAATGAAAGCGGCTGATATTGAACTTTGGGAAATGAACGAAGCTTTTGCAGCACCTGTTCTAAAACTTCAAAAAGAATTTAATATCAATCCAGATATTTTAAATGTAAATGGTGGTGCGATTGCATTAGGACACCCACTAGGCGCAACCGGAGCTATGTTGTTAGGAACATTGCTAGACGAAATGGAACGAAGAAACCTTACCTTCGGATTGGTTACACTTTGTGTCGGTGGAGGAATGGGCGTTGCGACAATTATTGAAAGAACGGATCAATTTAAATCATGATTAAATATACCAAAGATACCAACAATATTGTAACGCTGACACTCGATATGGGGGAACGGAATGTCAATATCATTAACCATGAAAAGGCAAAAGCGTTTGAAGTAGTCATGGATCACCTAAAAGCGCAAAAGGCAAAGCATCAGCTCAAAGGTATCATTGTCACATCCGCTAAAAAGAACTTTCTAGAAGGTGGAGATCTGGACTATTTATATCAAGTCAATGACCCTCAAAAAATATATGAATTAACTCAAAATCTCAAAAAATTATATCGAGATTTAGAGCAACCGGGCGTACCCATCGTTGCGGCCATTAATGGAACTGCACTCGGAAGTGGCTTTGAATTGGCTTTAGCTTGCCATCATCGAATCGTTCTCGATCAACAAAAAATTAGATTAGGACATCCCGAAGTGAAATTAGGAATGATGCCTAATTTAGGTGGAACAATACGATTGATGTGGTTACTAGGTATTGAAAAAGCATTTCAGATTTTGACTAGTGGACAGTCTTACCCTCCACGAGGAGCATTGGAATTAGGAATGGTAGACGCGCTTGCGAAAGACGAAAAGGATATGATGGCTCAAGCAAAAAAATGGTTGGTGGAAAATCAAGGACAACCCCGTCCTTGGGACGATCCTAAGCGAGGTAAGATTGTCGGAGGAACAGCTCGAGAATCAAAAGTAGCTCGACAAATTCAAGAATGCTCCGCAAAATTAATCAGAGAAACAAATAATAATTATCCCGCACCATTGGCAATTCTAAGTACTTTGGTGGAAGGAAGTTTAGTGGATTTTGATACCGCAAGTAGAATCGAAAGTCGCTATTTCGCAAGCCTAGTTTGTAATCCTATTTCTAAAAATATGACCAAAGCTTTTTGGTATGATTATAATAAAATAAAATTAGGTCTAAGTCGTCCTCGCGGATTTGGTCGGTTCCGTCCACGTCGTGTGGGTATTGTTGGTGCTGGAAAAATGGGTTCTGGAATTGCCTTTGCTTGTTTGTTACGTGGAATCGAAGTGGTACTAAAAGATATTTCAAAATCAGTAGCAGCGCGTGGTCGCGAATTTGTAGAAAACCGATTAGAAGAAGTAGTTTTAGAAGGAAAGATTTTGCCAGAAGAGAAAATTGCCTTGCTAGAAAAAATGACTACTACAGACCAATCAGCTGAATTTGAAACTTGCGATTTGGTGATTGAGGCAGTTTTTGAAAATAAAAATTTAAAAGCAAAAGTATTGCGCGAAGCAGAAATACACATGGATGAATACGCATTCTATGCTTCCAACACCCTTTCGATTCCGATTACTAAATTGGCAGCTAGTGCCGCGCGTCCAGCAAATTTTATCGGATTACATTTTTTCGCTCCGGCGGATAGAGTGCATCTAGTTGAAATCGTTAAAGGAGAAGCTACTTCAGATGAAACAGTCGCTCGTGCTTTTGATTTTGTTCGTGCGATTCGTAAAACACCAATCATCGTAAAAGACAATTGGGGATTCTATGCCGCACGAGTTCAAAACACTTATATCTTAGAAGGAATTACCATGCTAAGCGAAGGATATAGCCCTGCGTTGATTGAAAACCTAGGGAAGCAAGCGGGAATGTCTAAAGGTGTCTTGGCCTTGGCAGATGAAGTGTCCTTGGAGATTGTAGTCAAATATGAAGAACAAGCGGCCGAACTTTATGGTAGTAAATATGTACAACATCCTGCCGTATCTGTTTGTCGAAAAATGATCGATGAATTAGAAAGATTAGGTAGCCGAAAAGGAGGTGGATTCTATGAATATTCGGAAGGTAAATCATCTCTTTGGTTAGCCTTGACCGAACATTTTCCCAATACTAAAACCTCTTATGATCGTAAAAAACTAATTGAAAGATTACTCTTTGCGCAAGTTATAGAAGCAGTTTGGTGCTTACAAGAAAAAGTAATTGGTACGATTGCAGAAGCAAACTTAGGAAGTGTTTTAGGATGGGGATTTCCTGCTTTTAAAGGTGGCGCACTTCAATATATTGATGATTATGGCCTCCAAAAATTTGTAGATCGGTGTAAAGTTTTTGAAGAACGTTATGGACAAAGATTTTCAGTACCCCCTTTATTAAAACGAAAACTGAAAAGTGATCAGCAAAAAATGATTGACTTAGATTCGTGAAAATGATGTCGTTTTGTGAAATGTGTCAGCGCGGAAGCTTTCCTTTATAGCCTGTCCCGCAGTATTGCGGAAAATACAAGGCGCGGGCAGCAAAATGACAGATTTGATTGACTTAGATTCGTAAAAAATAATCTTTTGAAAAAACAACACCAATATTTAACTAGAACCATCTGGACGGGTAATCGTGGAGAAGGTACGAAAACGTATCGTGCTTATGATCGTAGCTACGAAATTCAAATAGAAAATAAACCGACCATCAAAGGTTCTTCTGATCCCGCTTTTTTAGGAGATCCAACTTGCCATAATCCAGAAGAACAATTAGTCGCAGCATTGTCCTCTTGTCATCTGCTTTGGTATTTACACTTATGCGCTACCGAAGGTATTGTCGTTACCGATTATAAAGATGAGGCCCGTGGAACTATGGAAGAAAATGAAGAGGGGAGTGGACAATTTACAAACGTAACGCTTCGACCAGAAGTGACGATTGAAAAAAAAGAGCATATTGAAAAAGCATATTCACTACACAAAAAAGCACATGACTTTTGCTTTATTGCTCGGTCGGTAAACTTTCCAGTAGGATGTGAACCGATAATAAAGACTGGTTGATACGAATACTAGATAAAAAAAACGTAGCTACAAAGGAATGCCTTGTAGCTACGTTTTTTTATGGCTTGTTGCCAGATTATTTTCTCTTGTTTTTACAACCCTTTCAATAATTTAGCCACTGGAATATTCTTCTTCGCTTCTGCGATCATTAATGGCGTTTGGCCGCTAGCATCACTATGTGTAGCTTTTGCACCATTTTCTAACAATAATCGAACAATCTCTGGTGTACTATATTGAGCAGCATAATGCAAGGCAGTTTTAGATCTTTTATTTTCCACTTTTACACTTACACCAAGTTCTACTAAGAATTTAATAATTGCTGTTTCGTTATTTTTGATGGCATACATCAAGGCGGTTTTATCTTGATATAAAATATCTGGATCTGCATCTTGATCTAGTAAAAATTCTACCATATCTAATTTAGAACGGCCAATCGCAAAATGTAATAACGTGAATTTCTCATCCTCGTAAGGTGCATCAATATCATGATCGTATAAATAACCTTTTAATACCATTAAATTTCCTTCGTCAATGGCTTTTAGTACAACTGGAATTCCATCCTCTATTTTTTCTTTTTTTACTGGAGCAGGTTTTTGAATTTTCTCCTTGACTGGTGCGTCACCTGTTTCTGCTAATTCTAAATCAGCATCTGGAGCAGGTTCAACTTCTTGGTCCACCATGGCCGGTATTTCCTCTTCTTCCACTTCTTCAAACATGATCATCTCTTCTCGATCTCCTTGTGCATTTACTCTGTAAAAAGTTTTAGGTGCTGTTTTTAAAATAGCATTAAACCCTTTCGTTTTTACTTGTTTAGCATGCTTTACATCAATAGGGATTAAGCAGCCCTCATACATGGGCGCAATCTCGTCTACGATGGTATGACCGACAATAATATGTTCAGCATCGTAAGTCATAAGTATTCCCTGTAATTCGGTGATACTTAAACTTTCTTTAAAATAGCCACGATACCACAATGGTCCATCTTTCGCAAAGACCATTGGCGTAATTTTATTATTTGATTGTAATTCAATTAGTCGGAAAGACTCTCCCATAAATTGTTGAGCAATTTTATTGGTCTCTTCTAAGGTTAACCCATTTTTTGAAAAAGCAGGAGAAATACCACCGTGTGTAAAAATCGTATTACCAATTTTGACAACTATATTTTTGGTTCGTAACCATCGTCCTAGTTCTGTATTTTTTTCATAAAGATCTCGGATCGGTATCTCCATCTTTTCAGCAACTCTTTTATATTTAGTGACGGCAAAACGTTCGTCACCACGCATATTCATTTCTTCGTGATTTCCAAGAATAAAATGCACTCGACCACCCGCTCGTTCTGCTTCTGCTTCTAATTTATAAATCAACCATAAGGTTGCAGTTACATGTTCACCTCGATCAAAGAAATCTCCATTTAGGACTAGATGTCCATCACCAAAACTCCATCGGAAGCGATCATCAATTACACCATTATTCTTTAAGGTAGAAGCGAAAGCACTAAAATTACCTTCGATATCAGAAATAGCAAATAATTTATCTACCTCTGGATAGCTGGAAGCCGTAGGTTTATGTTCTTTTCTTAATGGAAATTTAAAACCAATCTGGCCAGCAGGATCTATTTTACAATAGAGACTAATAAAGTCGTCTGCCTCAAAAGCTTCCTCCTCCATCTGACAAAGATTGGCAGAGACTAAAAAATTTCGCACTAGAATCTTTTCTCCTTGATAGAAAACATAAGGTCCGTCTACCATAGTTCGAAAACCTGTAGGCGTCGGGTCATTGGCCAGCAAAGTCGTACCAAGGAACAGAGAAAATAGCATGCTAACGGTAAAAGTCAGCAGTCGCGATGATGATATATTTATTAGCTTTCTAGTATTCATGTCTGTCGATTTTGATCCCCGTAACTTTTAACGGTTTAGATTGAAAACGCTTATGTATGTTGTTTTATTTAATAAGAAGCTGTTTAAAGTATTCACAAAAATATAAATATTAAGTGCTTTATTAATAACAACTGCTAAAAATAGCTGGGGATAAATAGTTGATTCTTAGACTATTAATTATAACGGATGTAACACCAAAACGGTGCCTTTTCATGCAATTAACGAGAATTTAAGAGATTCTACTCCATAATTTGATTTTTTTACCATGGATTTCCAAATAGTTTTTAAGGGGTAAATGATGTGGTTTCTCTAATTTGGGGTCATCTTCTAATATACGAGTGGCGACTTCGCGGGCAACTTGAAGGATTTTACCATCTTGTGCAAGGTTCGCAATTTTAAAGTCCAATATACCACTTTGTTGGGTTCCTTCAATATTTCCAGGTCCCCGTAATTTTAAATCTGCTTCAGAAATATCAAAGCCATTATTGGTTCTGACCATCGTTTCTATCCTAAATTTGGCTTCTTTACTTAATTTAAAGCTAGACATTAAGATACAATAAGACTGATCTGCTCCTCGACCGACTCGACCTCTCAACTGGTGTAATTGGGATAAACCAAAACGTTCTGTATTCTCAATGACCATTACCGAGGCGTTGGGTACATTTACCCCTACTTCAATTACCGTAGTGGCAACCATGATCTGCGTTTCACCCCGAACAAACCGTTGCATCTCAAAATCCTTGTCTTTGGCTTTCATGCGGCCGTGTACGACGCTGATTTGGAATCCTTTTTCTTTTGGAAAATCTCGACTCAAACTTTCAAACCCTTCTTCTAGATTTAATAAATCCAAACTGGCTGATTCTTCAATGAGTGGATAAACCACATAAACTTGTCGACCTTTAGCAATCTCTTGTTTCATAAACCCGATCATCCGCAATCTATTATTTTCGGTCTGATGGAGCGTTTTAATTTCTTTTCTGCCAGGAGGCAATTCATCGATCACAGAAATATCTAGATCACCATATAACGTCATGGCCAAGGTACGTGGAATCGGAGTAGCCGTCATCACCAAAACATGAGGAGGGTAGGGCTTGCTTTTCATCCATAACTTTGCTCGCTGCGCCACCCCAAAACGATGTTGTTCATCGGTAATTGTTAATCCTAGATTTTTAAAAACTACCCAGTCTTCAATCAAGGCATGTGTCCCAACGAGAATATGAATATCTCCCGCAGCTAATTCTTCCAACAAAGCTTTTCTTTTCTTTCCTTTGATACTGCCGGAAAGAAAACCAACTTTTAATGGACTGTCCTCTAGATATTCTTGGAGTGCTGTATAATGTTGCTGCGCCAAAATTTCAGTAGGAGCCATCATACAAGCCTGAAAACCATTGTCTAAGGCGATGAGCATACACATCAGACCTACGATGGTTTTTCCACTACCTACATCTCCTTGCAATAGTCGATTCATCTGAACACCCGCACCCATATCTCTACGAATTTCTTTAATCACTCTTTTTTGAGCACCCGTTAGATCGAAAGGAAGTTTATTATTGAAAAAATTATTAAAATGTTCTCCAATCGTATCAAACGCATATCCACGTATGGCATTTTTTCTACGTCCTTTTAATTGTAATAGACGAAGCTGTAAAAAGAATAATTCTTCAAACTTTAATCGCCTGATCGCTAGATCTAACTCTATTTGTGATTTTGGAAAATGAATCTGACGAGTCGATAAAAAACGAGAAGGAAATTTAAATTTTTTAACCAGATAATCAGGTAAGTTCTCTGGAAGATCTTCTGGTGTTATTTGCCCAAATAAATTAACCATTATCTTTCGACGGGCTTTGGAATCCAGACCGCTATTATTTAGTTTGTCTGTGCTAGAATAGACGGGTGCAAAAGTAGCTGCCTGTTTGGTGTTGGCTAATGAAACGGCTTCCATTTCTGGATGTGGTAAATTAAGGCTACCACGAAAATTATTAAGCTTACCAAAAACCACATATTCCATTCCTACCGTCAATGATTTTTCAATCCATTG
>JALZUU010000239.1 GCA_023300665.1 Saprospiraceae bacterium
TTTAAAAAGCTTCTTTTAGTAGAAGGCTAATTATTATTTCAAGTTTGCGATCTTTCTAGTGAAGTCAGAAAGACGAGCAGAGTAACCTGCTTCATTATCGTACCAGCTTACTACTTTTAGCATATTGTCTTTTACTTGTGTAAGAGAGCTATCAAAAATAGAAGAGTGTTTGTTACCAACGATATCCGAACTAACTAGAGGAGCGGTAGAATATTCTAAAATTCCTTTTAGGTCTTTTTTCGCTGCGGCAGCAAATTTTTTGTTTACTTGTTCAGCCGTTACTTTCTTATCTATTTGTACATTTAATTCTACGATAGAACCTGTGATGATTGGCACACGGAAAGCCATCGCAAACATTTTACCTTCAACCGCAGGATAAACTTTACCTACAGCAGTTGCTGCACCAGTAGAAGTAGGAACAATATTATAAGCAGCAGCTCTAGCTCTTCGCATGTCTTTGTGCGGAGCATCTTGAATTCTTTGATCCGAAGTATAAGCATGGGTAGTGGTCATCGACGCGGTGTTAAAACCCCAGTTTTCGTTGATCACTTTACAAAGTGGCGCAAGGCAGTTGGTCGTACAAGAAGCGTTTGAGAAAATTTTATTTTTCTTATCAATTTCTTTGTCGTTCACACCCAAAACAATGGTTTGGATTCCATCTCCTTTACCAGGAGCAGAAAGGATAACGCGTTTCGCACCAGCTTTTAAGTGTAAGCTTGCTTTATCTTTATCACGGAAGATACCAGTACATTCTAATACTACATCTACCTTCATTTTTTTCCAAGGTAATTTAGAAGGATCTCGTTGTGTTAAAGCAGTAATTTTTCTACGACCAATAGTGATAGATTTGTCATCGGATGAAACTTTTCCGTCGTACATTCCTTGAGCAGAGTCGTACTTGAATAGATGAGCTAGCGTAGCGTTATCGGTTAAGTCGTTAATTGCTACAACTTCTACGTCTTTTGCTTCTAACAAATTACGTAAAGTTAATCTTCCAATTCTTCCGAAACCATTAATTGCGATTCTTTTTCGAGCCATAATGTTGATGATAGTTTTTCACCCAATTGATAGGTGTTTATTGTGTAAAATAATTTTGCGCCAAAAATAAGCATTTCAACGGGGATAGAGAAGATATTATAGAATTAATTTATATTTAAACAGGGAATAAGAAATAAGATAACGGATAAGTTCTTGAAAAAATAAATATTGAATTTTTGATAATCAATTTTGAACAAGACTTCGATGGAAAAACTAGCTTTAATTCAATATTTATTCTGGTCGTTTTCGATGAAAAAAAACGAATCCATTTTTTCTACCAATTTCATTGGCTTCAGGGTAGGCGGCCATCTGTTTTACGCGATGAATCTTAACGATAAAATAAGCATCTTTGTCAATAGGACCTTTTAAAAGCCATTCTTTTCCGTATTCAGGAAGATGGGTTAAATTTTTTCTTTTTCCATAGAATAATTGACCATAAGATTTATAGAATAGTGGTTCTATATAAACATCTTGATCGGCTTTTGATTCGTAGAATTCCATGGCAGCGGCTTGGGAATATTGTTCGATATTATTGATAAAAAAGACTAAGGTGAAAAATATAAAAAGCGCATTTCCAAAGAAAAGGGCATAGTATCCTTTTTCTATTTTTTTAGTTTTATTATATTTTAAAAATAGAAATAGACTCACCGCTAAAATGATGGCCGGAAGATAAGATAAAGCGGACCAACTGACAGTGGCTTCTAGATTACCACGAGCAAATGGTTTTTTTAATATTGGATATAGCCATTCTGGATTCTGCCCAATAAAAGGAGCCAAGCATACTGCAATTATAAATAAAAATCCAAGAAAAATTACCCCGAATTTCATCCAACGATTTAATAAAATTTTTCCTTCAATAAGATTATAAATAACCTTAGCTGCTAGAAAGCTTAACGGAAAATAACACATCGAAGAATAGTGTACAATTTTAGATTTTACAATCGTAAATAAGATTAACACCACCCAAAAAAGTATTTTCATCCACAAAGAAAAATTCTCTTGATAATCATAAGTCGGTTTTGGCATTTTAAAAAAAGAACGAATCGCAAACACCGACGCTGGAAAGCATCCGACCAACAAAACTAGAAAATGATAACCCGGAAAACCTTTATGTCCCGCATCTGGGGTACTGAATAGTCGGAACTGATATTTATTAAATTCTACAATAAACCAAGGCCCATGTAGCAAGGTTTCTATTCCGTACCAACTCAACGTAACCAAGGAGGCGGCCACCGTAAAAAACAAAAATTCAGGAATGTTGACATACATTCGCAATCGCTGATAAATCCAGTAAACAAAAAAGCAAAGACAAATGATTAGATAGGCGACTTGCCCTTTGGTTAAAACACCCATTCCCACAAAAAAGCCAGCCCAAAATAAATAGGTCCAACGGTTTTTTGTCAATTTAAGATTGGGTGCGATCTCCTCTTTTTTCCAATAAAAAAGTATAAAAATATATAAACCTAAAAAGATAAAAAGATTGAAAATTGGATCGATAATTCCCGAGCGAAAATAAAGATGCGGTAGGGTAGTGCCGAGGTAAATCGTAGCCCATAAAAAGCCAAATTGACGATTGTATAACCGTGCTCCAATTTTATATAAAACCCCTAGCGTAATCAATCCACAAATTGCATTTGGAAGCCGCGCTGCGAAGGCATCGACACCAAATATTTTCATAGCAGTTACTTGACACCAAAAGAAAAAAGGAGGCTTTTCCCAAAAAGGTTTAAAGTTGACATGGACGCGAAAATAGTCACCAAGTTCGAGCATCTCTCGACTGATTTCAGCGAAATTGATTTCGTCCCAATCAAAAAGTCGAACGCCTCCTAAAAAAGGAATAAAGAGTAGCGCACTTAGAATAAGAAGCGGCCAAAAGGAGTATTGTCCGAATCGGTTTTTCATTTTTTGCGGTTAAACCGATTGAGGAATTTGCTGATGGTATCGTCGTTGAGACCAAGTCTTCTTTTTAGGCTGGTATAGACCGCAATCAATTGTTTATCAATCCAAATTGGAATCGCTTTTAGTCCATCGCCTGGTCGAGCTTTATAGTTGGTAGATCTTAAGGTAGGAGCTTCTGTTTCTTCTGTAAAATAATAGAGCGCAATAGATTTACGAGTCATCTCTTCGGGACATAAAATCGTTTCTGGAACACCGTGATAAGAATCTTCATCGGTATTAAAAATCACACAACGGTTAAAAAGTGGTGCAATCTTTTTCTCACAACGCGCCATATCTCGCGACCATAATTCTAGATGTCCGTTATAAGATTCTTCCCAGTTTTCGTTTAGATACAACAAGAGATTGACTCGTCGTCGCCAATGTCGTTTATGAGGATGAACCGTAAAATCTGCATGAACATTTAAAAAGCCACCACGACAAGTTTGGTGCAATCCACCACCTTCGAGGGAATCGTCCGCTTTTAGGTTTGGAATGCCAGTAAGTTGAGCAATAAAGTCGACGGTATCAGGATGATTGAGTGCTTGAATAACCTCGCGAATATAGGCTGGCATCAAGTTTAACTTATTCAAGCCATGTTTTTTTTCGTTGACATGAAGATAGTGAATCCATCCATCATCTTTTACTGCTGGAAAAGCATTCATGGCCGTTTTTGCAGAGGGCTCCGGCAAAAAATCATCCAAAACGATGTAAGGATAAGGTTGTTGATCTTGATAATTAAACTCACCGAGGGAAAGTTGTTCTTCCCAATATTTCAAATCAAAAATAGTCGCGGCTTTTTTTTCCATGGTAGTATGATCATCAGAAGCGTTAAATTATCAAACAACTTCTTACTGATTTTTTTAAACCCAAAAATAAACTTAATTTCGTAGTAAATAAAAAACTGTTTCTTATTATAATAAAATATAAAACATAAGCTTATGAAAATGTATGATCTACCTATCTTAATTTCATTTTTATTAATTTTTTCTTCAAGTGTTTTTGCTCAAAATACGAGCATTTTACCAGCTATTAAGGACAATAGTATGTTTAGCGAAAGTGGTTCTGAATCATTGGGAATGGGCAAATTATTTGCCGGACAAACCTGTCAAGGAAATAACCGACGTGCCTTAATTGAGTTTGATTTGTCAGCTATTCCAACCGACGCAATAATTACAGAAGTCATTTTAGAATTGGGAACCGAAAATAGTGGAGATAATGGAGATGGTGTGATTGAAATTTTTGGTGTGACCAAAGAATGGGGAGAAGGAGATTCCTTTGGATCAGGAGGTGGAGGATCAGCGGTAGCACCGGATGCTACTTGGACCGATGCCATGTTTGGTACCATTACTTGGGATACACCGGGAGGAGATTTTGATCCAACTGTACTATCTTCTAGATTTACCACTGAAAATTTTACGACGATTAGTTTTCCCTCTTCTGGCAATTTTATTGAGCAAGTAGAAGCATGGATCAACGACCCAAGTTCCAATCATGGGGTGCTTATTAGAGGGGTTGAAGATTTAACTTGTTCGGCTTATCGGTTTGGTTCCAAAGATACGGGCGAAGCTCCAACCTTGACCGTTACTTGGGCAGAAGATTGTGAACCGTATATTACCAATTTGCTTGTCGAAGCCTGTGAAGAATATATCTCACCAGCTGGTAATCTTTTTACAACATCGCAAACTTTTACGGAGACGCTGATAGCGTCAGATGGTTGTGATTCTATTTTTAATATTGATCTAGTGATCCATAATGGAGTTCAAATCCTAATTGACAATTCTTTATGTGAAGGCTCCTCTTTTACTTTAGATGGAATCGTATTTGATCAAAATAATCCTTCTGGAACGGTGGTCTTTCAAGATATGAATGGTTGTGATTCTATTTATAATGTAGATTTGAATTTTCTTCCTGAAAGTATGGGGACAGAAAACTATATTGGCTGTGAGGGAGATGGATACACTGTTGTGGTCAATGGAACGACCTATAGTGAATCTAATCCAAATGGGGTAGAGTTGTTAGAAGGAGCGGATATGAATGGATGTGATTCTACGGTGGTGATAGATTTGGTATTTGGTAGTTTGGTTCAAGTGACCGAAACTTATACTGGATGTGAAGGAGACGGATTCTCCATTATTGTTGATGGAGTTATATATGATGAAATTAATTCCACGGGAGTAGTAGCCTTGACGGGAGTCAATGGTTGTGATTCGATTGTAAATATATCGTTGGTGTTTAATCCTGCTTCGACTAGTGCCGAAAGTTTTAGTACTTGTGATGTTTCGATGCCTCCGAGTTTTACGGAGACGCTTGAGAATGCAGCCTTTAATGGTTGTGATTCCATCATAACTTTTACGACTGTTTATTTACCGACGGATTCTACTTTTATTTTTGCTGGCTCCTGTAATCCGGTTGACGTAGGAACATTTGTAGGAATACTTTCCAATACAAGTGGTTGTGATTCTGTGATAATCACAATAGTAGACCTCTTGCCGAGTGATGAGGTAGAAATTCTAGCGACTACTTGTGATCCGAATGAGGTGGGAACCTTTGTGGTGAATTTAGCAAATACGAGTGGCTGTGATTCTATAGTTACGATCATCACGAGTCTCATGCCGAGCGATGAAGTAGAAATTCTAGCGACTACTTGTGATCCGAATGAGGTTGGAACCGTTGAGGTGATTTTAGTAAATACGAGTGGCTGTGATTCTATAGTTACAACCATCACGAGTCTCATGCCGAGTGATGAGGTAGAAATTCTAGCGACTACTTGTGATCCGAACGAGGTTGGAACGGTTGAGGTGATTTTAGTAAATACGAGTGGCTGTGATTCTGTAGTTACGACGATCACGAGTCTCATGCCGAGCGATGAAGTAGAAATTCTAGCGACTACTTGTGATCCGAATGAGGTTGGAACCGTTGAGGTGATTTTAATAAATACAAATGGCTGTGATTCTATAGTTACAACGATCACGAGTTTATTACCGAGTGATGAGGTAGAAATTCTAGCGACTACTTGTGATCCGAACGAGGTTGGAACTGTTGAGGTGATTTTAATAAATACAAATGGCTGTGATTCTGTAGTTACAACGATTACTTCCTTCGAACCTTTAGAAAATGGGGTGACGGTGAACGATGTTGAGGTCACTGCGGTGCTAGCTGATGCAGAATACCAATGGGTGGATTGTGATAATAACAATGCTCCGGTGGCAGGTGCAACAGCACAAAGCTTTATTCCGGTAGAATCTGGGAACTATGCTGTCATGATTAGTCAAGACGGATGTACGATTATGTCGGAATGTAATTTGATCATTGTAACTAGTACGGAAGACGCTTGGTTTAAAAATCAGTTGTCAGTTTCACCGAATCCGACGCGTGGAGATATTCGATTAAGTTTTGGGGATTTGCAGAATGTGAATATTCGGATTTTGGATTTGATGGGACGGGTTTTGTTGGAGAAGCGCGGTGCTACTGGTGGCTCGGAAGACTTGCGGATTGATGGATCGGCTGGTGTTTATTTTGTGGAGGTGGAAGTTGAAGGAGCGCGAGCTTGGATGAAGGTGGTGGTTGAGTAATGGTTGATGGTTAATGAATAATTTTTTAATGAATAATTAATAATGGCTCTTTAACGTGGTTAACGAATAATTTGTTCTTTGATTGTGTTTGACATAGTTGATATTGATTTTTTATTGGGAAACCCAATCGTGGATTTTAGGTCTGTGGTTGGGTTTTTTATTTTTACGGAGTGTTAAAGATGTAAGTATCTTGTGAGAGTTGATGAATAATTCTTATGTTTGGGAGAAGGTAATATTCCTAAAATATAGATAAGTTGTATAGTGTGTTAATAGAAGCAACGGACCTAGGCGAAAAACGTTTACTAAACTTTCAAAGTTTAGTAAACGTTTTTCGTGTTCTAATCACCTCAAAAAAATAACCATGAACTTAAAACTACCCATATTTCTATCCATCCTAATCTTGCTATTTGGCTGTCAAGGATCGACAAAAAAATCTTCGGCTAAGACCGGTGCAAGTATGACGCTAACTGAATCTACGGATACAAGAAGTGTTTTAACGGGGAGAATATTAGATGAATCGACTAAAGTTGTATACCTTTTAATTAATAAATATAGTCGTGAGAAGGTTTCAATTGACTCCAATCAATTTGCTACCACACTTGATCATAATTATCCACAAATAATTGAATTATCTCCTGAGTTAAATATTAGTTATCCTGTTTTTATCGCACCAGGGGATAGTGTTCATTTAGAATTTTATGAAAATGATTTGCTTAATGATTTTTCAAAAATTTCTTTTTCTGGCGATCATGCAAAAGAGAATAGTCTATTGCTCGAATTAAGAAAAGTATTGAATTACGACAATCCAAACCATAAAAAATTCTTTAATTGCTCGGAAGAAAAGTTTCTTTTTAAAATAGATTCGATTCAAAATATTGCAAACGGAATTTTAAAAAGATTTAAGGCCCAAAAAATAACGAAGAAGAATGACTTTGAACTCTTAGCGCAAAGCTTTATAGATTTTAAAATTGCTAATTATCTTGAAAAATATCCTGATATAATGAAATATACTTTTTGGGAAGGAGAAATTGAGTTAAGTAAATCATATATGGATAAGAGAAAATCTTATCCATTAAACCAACCCTATCATCTTAACAATATTTCCTTTTTAAATTATATTTCTGGAGTTGTTTATTTCAATGCATCAAAGAAATTTATGCATCAAAAAAATCATAAGAAAACTGGTAGAAGTTATGTTGATCTAACTACTTTTTTTAGCTCCATTGATTCTATTATTGAAAATAAAGAAATCAATGATTATTTAAAGTACGTAGCATTGCAGCGTGAAATTTATTTAACACAGAAAAAGCCAGATACTTTTTATAAAGCATATAAAGCGGGTAATCCCGATCCAAATTATTTTTTAAATCTAGAAGAAGCCTTGTCAAAAACAGCCAGATTAGATAAGGATTATGTATTTAAAGATATGGATGGGAATGATCGATACTTATCGGAGTTTAAAGACAAGATCGTCTATATTGATATTTGGGCTACTTGGTGTGGGCCCTGTCTTCAAGAACGAAAACATTTTGAGGCACTTATCGATAAGTTTAGTGATAAAACGGAGGATATTGTTTTTATGGGAATTTCAATTGATACGGATATCAGAAAGTGGAGAAGCTTGGTGACGGTTAAAGATATGAAAGGCGTTCAATTTTTATCTCCTCAGGGATTTAAATCGGAGATCTGTCAAGACTTTGGAATAGGAATGATCCCTCGATTTATGATTGTAAATAAGGATGGTGAATTTATTGAACCCAATGCAATGAGGCCGAGTCAGGAGGAAATTTTTAATTATTTGGATCGGTTGATAGAGGAGGATAAATGGGCAGAATTTAGCCAGTAAAATTTTTAAACAGTTTCTTAATACAAATGGGAAGACGTTAGAATTAGAATAATAAATCAAAAAAAATATGAGAGTAATACTTTTTTTACTAATGATACTTTTTTGTTCTTGTAATAGAATACAAAATTCTAAAAAAGAAAAAGTAAGTTATTTTGAAGGAATGATTACTTATTCGATTGATTATTTACCTTTATCTGATAAGTATTCAAAGGAATCCTTAAAGAAATCTATTGGAGCCAAAATGATTCTAACCTTTAAGGAGGGAAATTATAAGAAGCAATATTATTCATCAAATGGAAACTTGCTTAGTCAACGATATCTAAATTTAGAAGAGCAACGATCTTATTCCAAGTCTGTTGCAAATGATACTATCTATTGGTTTGACATCACGAAGTCTGACTCTAAAACACAACTTTTTCCAATCAAAGATACGACGATTCTTAATTATCCAACCATTGGAATGGCAACAGAAACTTTAGTATCTGGACTTAGTTATGGATATAAAACGTATAGAGAGGTTGGAGAATATTACTTCGCAAAAGATCTTAAAGTTGATCCTAACTGGTATGTAGACTATAAAGAAAGTAATTTTTATGAAATGATGAAATTTGGCCAAGGTATGCAGTTGTTTTCTGTTAACGAGAATTTTTTCTGGGCTCAAATTTTTACAGCGATATCGATTGAAACTAAAGATATTGACAAAAGTGATATTACCTTAAAAATAGGTGAAGACGATCCACTTAAAGAATTATGAAATTTTAATGGTTAAAATGACTTACCGAATAACAAAATATAATCCTAAAAAAAGAAATGAAGAAGGTCATTATCTTGATTCCTCAGATTGGACATCGATAAGTGATATTGGGAATCCAGCATATAATAATCTGACTTTTGAAGATTACGAAAGCATGGAAACAGCCTATGTAGAATCTATTAAACTTATTCTTGATGAAAAAAATATCAAAGAACTCGATATCAATGAGATAGAGTTTTATAATTATTTTGACGATTTTAAAAAATTAAAAGAAGAAGGACAATTAAAAAATATCGATCTTGATTTTGATAAAGATATTGCTTGTTTGAAAGTAAGCATCCGGTAAACTACGTCTCCTCCATAAACCTTAGATAACAAGGAAGCAATTCA
>JALZUU010000240.1 GCA_023300665.1 Saprospiraceae bacterium
AATATAGTTAAAACCCATCGACAGAGATTCCCTAAATTAAATCCAAATATTAATAGTTTAGACTTTACGGATTGTGCAGGTTTTGCAAAATCTTACCTACTAATGGTTCGTAATGTAAATATGATGAAGCTGCAATGAGAGAGTCATTATTAAAAAATGGAATTATTCAAATTGCTACGCCGCACAGTACGGGTACAGGTTTTATTTTGGGTAAAGAAGGATTGATTATCACCAATGAGCATGTGGTACGCGATAATCGAGAGGTGGTAGTATATGGATTTAATTTTAGGCAGCAGATTGTCCCAGTTGTTTACCTGGATGAGAAATATGACTTGGCCTTTTTAGCGATCCCTGAAGGTTTTGAGGGCACAACCCTAACATTGGAGGAAGAAGAAGCGATAGCAGTTGACGATCCAATTTATGCAGTAGGACATCCTTATGGAGCAGACTTTGTAGTGCAAACAGGCAATATTACTGATTTGGCTCAGATAAATTATGGGATTCCTTTTATCCATCATACCGCAATGCTAAGCCCTGGATTTAGTGGTGGACCATTGGTCAATGAAGCTGGAAAAGTAATAGGTGTCAATACTTTTTTGACTAGGAAAGATGAATTTATCGGATTTACATTGCCAACGGATCGGTTAATTCAGCAAATTAAAGGATTTAAGAACAGTAAAATGCCAGTAGCAGCATTATGTGGTAATTGTGAATTATTAGTTTCGGAAATTTCCATTGAAGCTCACCGTTGTCCTGGTTGTAACCATTCTATACAATTAGCTTCAGCGATAAAACCCTATCAACCTGCTGGGATGGCGCTTACAATTGAACAATTATTAACCCGACTGGGATATGCAGCCAAACTAGCTCGACGTGGTGTCAATAATTGGGATATTGTTAAAGGAAGCGCTCATATAAACATTTCTTATTACGAAAAATCTGGCTTAATAATTGGAGATTCCTATTTGTGTCATCTTCCAACACAAGATTTCTCCCCCCTATATCAGTTTTTGCTACGGCAAAATTATCAGTTGGAAGGTTTGACGTTAAGCATCAAAGGCAATGCTGTTGTATTATCTTTATTGATCTACGATCGTTATCTAAATTTAAATACTGGAAGTAGATTATTTGAACATTTATTCAAAACAGCAGATGACCTAGATAATATATTGATAGAGCAGTATGGTGCTAGCTGGATAAAAGAACCCCCAACCATAGAAAAGATAGAAGAGGATGATTTTCCGGAACTATTAAAATAATAATATAGATTAATCCGTTAAATTAATTCTTGACCTCGGTCTCGACATACACCTCCTATCTGACCTATCCATGAATACTTTACCAAAAAGTTTTTCCTAAAATGATAAGATTTTGTTAAAAAGAAGACTAAAGTCTAATTTTTTGTCTTATTAGGGAAATTTTATTATAATAAATCGGGAAATTCAGTATATTTACTCTTCGTGATGATAGAAGGCAGTATTTTAAGCAATCTCTCCCCATTATCACAAGTATTTACTTACGTTCCGTGTCTAATTTTCCCATGATATTGTTCTGTTTCGGCTGGACAAGTAAGTATCTATTATTCATTTTAATCAATTGTTGACATGAAAAGATTGACACAAATTTTATTTTTATTTGCATTTTTAGCTTTAGGCAGTACTAGCCTAAAAGCGCAAGACATTCATTTTTCCCAATTCTACTTGTCCCCACTCAATCTCAATCCTGCCTTGACAGGAGTGATGAATTGTAATGTACGACTGGTAGCTAACTACCGTAATCAGTGGTCTAGTGTTTTAAAGCAAAACGCTTTTAAAACTTATTCTGCTTCTTATGATCAGCGAATTGCTGTCGGACGATATGATTTTTTCGGTATTGGTGGCTCTTTTTGGGGTGATAAGGCGGGAGAATCTGAGTTTTCTACCTTACAAGGTAAACTCTCTGCCTCTTACAGTAAAAAAATGGGTGGATACCGCTCTAAAGCACATTACTTAGTTTTTGGTGCTGAGATAGGGGTGACACAGCGTAGTGTAAACTTCCAAAACTTACGTTGGGGTAACCAACAAAATGGCGGCCAGTTTGATCCTGATATAGGATCTGGAGAAATTTTTAGTAACGACAACCTAATCTTTGCAGACGTTTCTGCTGGATTATTATGGTTTACTATTTTAGATGACAATAGCAACTTCTATATAGGCGGTGCTTATCATCATCTTAATCGAGCAGACCAGTCTTTTAATAATCAGCAGTTCGAAGCTTTATATAGCAAATTTACGATCCACGCTGGTGGTGAATTTATGATGACTAGCAAGCTAGGTCTTGTTCCAGGAGTAGTTACTTTCTTTCAGGGACCATCGTTTCAGTTAAATACTGGAACAAGTTTGAAATTCTTATTGGGTAACTCTCGTACGAACTATCAAGCTTTCCAAATTGGAGCATGGATGCGTATTTCTAATCACTTCCAGCAGAATGTAACGGCAGATGCCTTTATTCTTTCTACGAAGTTTGATTATAACGACTTCTCTTTTGGTTTTAGTTATGATGTAAACGTATCTAGCCTTAAGGCAGCGAGTGACTCGCAAGGAGCTTTTGAATTTTCAATGGTTCATAAGATCTGTGGAAGCGAAAAAAGAAATGTTTACTGTCCTAATTTCTAAAATAGAAAAGAAACAATCTTTTTATATAAGCTAAAAAGTCCCGAAAATGGTTATTAACCGTTTTCGGGACTTTTCGTTTTATAGCTTTAAAAGTGTTTTTTATTATTCAAATACTAATAAATATAAAAAAAAGTACTATTTTCGCTATGCTAGGGTAGTATTTCTATGTTAATATAATGCTATTCTATAATCAAAACATACAAGACCAACCTACAATTTTACAACATACAACAACTACTGATACACTAGTCCTAATTATTCATTTCTCATCAGAGGAACGATAAATCATTTTGATTAACAGGATTATCTAATTAACAAAAAAATCAGGAAACCATGTTTGGTAGCAAAAACAAAGAAACAAACAATTCAAATAAAAAAGGAGGGATTATGCCTTCCGCTTCACCTCATTCTCTCAATACGCTGGTTAAAGGTACCACGGTAGAAGGAACGATTAGATGCGAAAGTGATATCCGAATCGATGGAACCGTTAAAGGATCTTTAGACTGTAAAGCAAAAGTAATCATTGGACCACACGGTTTAGTAGATGGAGATGTTATCTGCGAAAATGCAGTAATTGAAGGCCGTTTTGAAGGAACTTTACAGGTAGCAGAATTGCTAAATGTACGAGAGACTGCACAAGTAAACGGTGATATCAAAACAAATAAATTAATTGTTCAGTCTGGTGCCATCTTTAACGTAGCTTGTAAGATGGGTGTTCAATCAACCAGCAATGGCGTATCCGCTTCAAAATCATCTATTAATAACATTGTCAAAGCAGGAAAAAAAGCGAGCGAAGTCCAAGCCTAGTACTAGTGCTGCCTTCATGAAATATATGGGCATGGCCACACAGATGGCGGTGACCGTAGGAGTTGGTGCATTTCTGGGACAAAAAGCAGATATACACTATAATAATGAACGCCCTCTATTCACGATTATGGGAGCGGTCATTGGTATCACTGCTATTTTATATCTGATTGTAAAAGATCTTATCCGACCAAAGCCTTGACAATACCTAACTTTTTTAAAGAATTGACGATTGCTGCAGGAGGCGTAGCAGTGATTTTGTTTATCCTCCATCAAGTTGATAAATTTAGCCATTTACCACCCTTCTCTTGGTCTTGCTGGCTGCTTTTTGTCGCATTTAGTCAGGCTGTTTTTTTCTTTGGTTTACAGGCTGCTCGCAGTTCCAATCGACATGATTTTACCAATGTCTCCATGGGATTTATCTTTTTTAAAATGATGCTCTCTGTAGGGTTTGTCTTTGTTTATGTAAAATTAAATAAACCACCTGACGCATTATTTATCATTCCATTTTTTATCAATTATCTTTGCTTTACTATTTTTGAAACTCGGTTTATGATCCAGTTAGGAAAAATTAGACCCAAACACCCCACTAAAGAAACCAGCGAGGTGTGATACTAGAAATATTTTTATGAAAAAATACGCCATTACAGTCAACGACCAGAATACGATTGAAATAGAAAAAGAACAGTTGAATAAATTGGATATGGTCCAACAACCAGATGGAACTTATCACCTTCTTTACGAAAATCAATCCTATCAAATAAAAATATTAGAACAGAACGCTGGAAATAAACAACTCAAGCTACTGGTTAATGGACAAACCTATCATTTAAAAATTGAGGATGAATATGATCAACTAGTTCGTCAATTGGGACTAGAAGTAGTCAACACGCAAAAAGTAAACGAAATCAAGGCGCCTATGCCTGGTTTAGTACTAGAAGTTAATGTTGAAGTTGGACAAACCATCGAAAAAGGAGATCCACTCCTAATTCTCGAAGCGATGAAAATGGAAAATGTTATCAAATCTGCTGGCGATGGAGTAGTAGAGGAAATTCTGATAGAAAAAGGAGCTGCCGTGGAAAAGGGAGCATTATTGATCAAACTCGCGTAGCCAAAAATTACTATTATTTAGAATCCTCCTCTTCTAATAAATCTGTTTTGTACCAATAAGCTCTATTAATTCCTTTCAAAATAAGAACCTCTTTCCTATTTCTTTAATACCACACTGAATTGGTGTTAATTTTGCATTTATCTTTTCTAGACATGATTATATAAGGAAAAACCCAATTTCCAATCATGAAAATTCTGTTTTAGACAATCATTCGAACCTTTTCCTAAAAAAATATAAATATTTTGCGAAAATTCGCTAATAATGGTGTTATTTTCGCGTTTTAACCTAAATATCTACTATATTTGAGCGAAAATTCGCTATTTAAATAAAAAAATTCTACTTCAACAATAAAAAATAATTTATCATGACAAAGAATCCTGAAATCAACAGCACGGATTTACAACCACTTCAAGGTGGAGAATTTCTAATTAAAGACCAAGAGGCAAAGGATATCTTTATTCCTGAGGATTTTGATGAAGAACAGTTAATGGTTCGTAATATGTGTTTAGATTTTCTAAATAAAGAAGTAAAGCCTCATTTAGATGAGCTAGAAAAGAAAAAGTATGAGCTAGCTGAAACGATGCTTCGTAAAATGGGGGGTCTTGGATTATTAGGCACGCATATCTCTGAAGCTTATGGCGGAATGGAGTTGGATACCAATACTAATACTTTGATTTGTGATACAATGGGACCTGCAGCGTCCTTTAATACGACTTATGCAGCACATACCGGAATTGGAATGTTGCCAGTATTATATTTTGGTAATGAAGAACAAAAGCAAAAATACTTACCAGGAATGAGCGATGGTTCGATTGTAGGTGCCTACTGTTTGACCGAGCCAAGTTCTGGTTCTGATGCACTCTCTGCTAAGACGCGTGCAGATTTGACGGATGATGGTCAACACTATATCATCAACGGTCAGAAGATGTGGATTTCTAATGCTGGATTTGCAGATCTATTTATTGTTTTTGCACAAATTGAAGGTACGAAGTTTACTGGTTTTTTGGTAGAAAAAGGAACGGAAGGATTGGTACTTGGAGCTGAAGAGAAAAAGTTGGGAATCAACGGATCTTCTACCCGTCAGGTATTTTTTGAAAATATGAAAGTACCTGTAAGTAGTATTTTAGGCGAAATTGGAAAAGGTCATTTGATTGCTTTCAATTCACTCAATAATGGTCGCTTCAAATTATGTGCATTGTCAATAGGTGGTGCAAAAGAAAGTTTACGTAGTGCAGTTGCTTACGCAAAAGAACGAATTCAATTCAAAACACCGATTGCTAACTTTGGGGCGATTAAATATAAGCTAGCTGAAGAAGCAATTAAAATCTTTACCACTGAGTCAGCTTTATATCGTGTATCTGATTTGATGCAAGACAAGAAAACAGAATTGATGGAAGGTGGAATGGACTTCGCGCAAGCTAAGTTACAGGCTGCAGAAGAATACGCCATCGAATGTGCGATTTTAAAAGTAGCAGGTTCTGAAGCACTAGATTATATTGTAGATGAAACTTTACAGATTCATGGAGGAATGGGCTTTAGTGAAGAAGGTACTGCCGCTCGTGCGTACCGTGATTCTCGAATTGCACGAATCTATGAAGGTACCAATGAGATCAATCGTCTATTGACGGTAGATATGTTATTAAAGCGTGCCATGAAAGGCAAGCTAGATATCGTTGGACCAGCTTGGGCAGTGCAAAAAGAATTGACTTCTATGCCTTCGATGACTAGACCAGAAGGTCCTTATGGCGAAGAGAAAAAAGCCGTTGGTGATTTCAAGAAAGTAATTTTGATGGTGGCTGGTGCCGCTGCAAAAATGCAGATGGATGGTAAAATCAACCTAAAAGAAGAACAAGAAATTTTGATGAACGTAGCAGACATGATGATCGATTTATTGGTTGCAGAGTCTACGCTATTGAGAGTAGAGAAACTTTCTGAAAAGTCAGAGACTAAATTTCCAATGGAAGTTTATGAAGCAATGCTAAAAGTATTTATGACAGATGCGACTGCAAGAGTTCATAAGAATGCAACAGATGCTTTGGTATCTTTTGCAGAAGGAGACTTGTTGAAAACAATGTTATTAGGACTAAAGCGCTTCACAAAATATCCTCCAGTAAACGTGAAAAAAGCACGTCGAATGGTCGCTGAAGTGGTAATCGATAAAGAAAATTATCCTTTCTAGGTTAATAATGAATAATTTTTTAATGAAAAATTAATAATGTCTTTAATCGCGAATTTTTGCGATGTAAGATTATCGAATTAAAAGAAAATAGCTTCCTTCTGCCTTTGGGTGGGAGGAGGCTTTTTTTATGGAGATAGATATGGATTTGGTTTTACGTTGATATTTTTTAAAAAAAAAGTAGTCGCTAACTCGTTGATTTTCAGCCTATAAAAAGTATAATATAATTTTCTTTAAAAAAAATATAATTGCTCGGAACTTTTTAAAGCAATTGAACGGTTTAGTATTTTGAAAGCAAGAACGTACCAATCATGGTATAAAAAACAATATATTTAAAAAATGAAATCAATTATTCAAAATATAAATTTTAGCATTCCATCAAAATGGGAACAAGGTCAACAGGAGCCGACGGGCAGTGCGAAAATTAGCGTCTGGGCCAGTGATTCCGATGGGTCGTTTTTTCCCAAACCTTTCTAATAGTTCTTCTCAAAGGAGTTTGTAACTGTTAAAAAAAAGCAGTTGCAAACAAAGTTTTCAATATCATATTTTCAAGTTTGTAGTCTGTTTTTTTATTAATGAATAATGAAAAAATTGATAATTAATAATGCGCTTAGTACGTAAAAACGTAACTGTAAAAGCGAGTATTATTAATTTTTCAATAAACCATTACTTAATTAAAACGGTGACGTAGTTCAATCAGGCAGAGCAGGGGATTGTCTATCCTCAAGTTGCGGGTTCGATTCCCGTCGTTACCGCTCAATCATTCTAAAGAGAATGAAACATGGATGTGTAGCTTAACTGGCAGAGCAGCGGACTCTTAATTCGCGGGGTGTAGGTTCGAAGCCTACGGCATCTACTATGATTTTATAATGAATAATTAGAAAATGAATAATGAATAATGCGCTTAGTTTGTGTAACGTGAATTAGATTTTGGTGCCATTATTTTTTATGAAGTCTATTATTTGAAAAAAAAGGGGGTACATGTTCCAAGGCTGGCGACATTGCTTTGCAGGCAAAGTGTGTTGGGTTCGATTCCCATTTCCTCCACTAAAATCTGATGTTGAAAAGTCAAAGTCAGAAAACATCTAGGCGTAGCTTAACGGAGAGCACTGCATTTGGAATGCAGGGGGTGTAGGTTCAAATCCTGCTGCTTAGACTATTGTAATTGTAATGAATAATTAAAAATAAAATAATGAATAATGCACTCAATATGTGGAAGATGAGATAGCATATTTATTTAAAGATTTTTCATTGTTAATTAACTAGCGGATATAGCTCAACGGCTAGAGTTCCTGGCTTCCACCCAGAAGATGTCAGTTCGATTCTGACTATCCGCTCTATTTATTTTTAATGAATAGTTAAAAATGAGATAATGAATAATGTTCTTAATTCGTAAAAGCACAAACACGATATCGGGCATTATTAATTATTCATTAAAACATTTTTAATTAGACAAATGGAGAATAGGCAGATGTTGGTTCGCTGCGTTCGCCTGCTAAGCGAGTCCTCGAGTAAAATTGAGGCGAAGGTTCAATTCCTTTGTTCTCCGCTCGGACCAATGAAGAATTAAAAATGAGCTCAATGCACAAAAGTCGAAACACGATAGCGGGCTACTATTAATTTTTCATTAAATCATTATTCATTACATATAAGGAAAGACAAGCCAATAGGTGGTGGCCACTGTCTTGAAAACAGTTCGGAGCTAACGACTCGTGTGGGTTCGACTCCCACTCTTTCCGCAAATGTAGTAATATGTTTTTTAAATAGCGATGTGGCGTAGCGGTTTAGCGCGACTCTCTTACACAGAGTAGATCGGGAGTTCGAATCTCTCCATCGCTACCAAAATAATCAAAGGATTATTTAAAAGTCTTTGTAGCTAACTTGGTAAAGCGACACCCTGTTAAGGTGAGGAATATAGGTTCGAGTCCTATCGGAGACGCAATATGATTTTAATGAATAATTAAAAATGGGGTAATGAATAATGCACTCGATTCGTAGAAGAATAAATACGTTAATGCGCATTGTTAATTCTATACTATAAAATTTTTCATTAGAAAAAATAATAAGCTGATGTAGCAAAATGGTAATGCACCTAACTTGTAATCAGAGTTTATCGAAATTTTCATGATTGTGCGAAATTGAGAAAATTTTGTTTTGAATGAGGCAAAAAACATAGGCGATGCCTAAGCATCGGCGAGGCTTTTTAACGAAATGCAGGACAAAATTTATCAATTACAGCTAATCAATGAAGGTTTAGATAAGCTCTCAAGGATACTATCGGTTCGAATCCGGTCATCAGCTCGCAAAGATTCCGATGTGGCGCAATTGGTTAGCGCACTTGTCTGATACATAGGAGGTTGGTGGTTCGAGTCCATCCATCGGAACAAAATATTCTTTAGAATATTAAAAAAATAGTGTAGAACGTCTTTGGCGTTTTTCATTGTCAAGGGCAGCTTACTGTCTTTAGATAAGCCGAGTGATCGGTATAAATCTGATGTTGAAGTAACAATGTTAGAGATTTCTTTTCGAAGGAATTTGAGTAAGCAAGCAACTATCGTATTGATCCATATTGTCAGGGCAACGCTGAGATGATAGGAGAGATATACCTCGTGAAGAATATCGAGGTTGAGGTGGAGACACCGATAGGGAAAGTTGTAGGAAGTTGGTTATTTGAAAGCTATCCATTTTCATTTAGCTGATACCAGTAAGAAGGACATCCGTCTGGTAACAGATCGTTGTCCTGAAGTACCGTGAGTCGGGAGACTTGCAAGAAGGAGCTTTGGTATTCTGTAGGCGAAAATCTACGGAGCCATACCCGAGACGCTTCTTTTAAATGTTCGAAAGCATTTTGCATAAGTAGCTCATTTGGTAGAGCATTGGTCTTGAAAACCAAGGGTAGTGGGTTCGATTCCCATCTTAAAACTAAAAGCGAAAGTCTCGGGCGTTGTAGTGTAGTAGATGCCTAAACCCATTGAGAAATATGGGGTGAACTTACCCGCAAGGTAAGTACACTTGGTGCACATTGGCTCAGCTCCGTATCGTAAAGACGGTACCGACTGTTAATAGTGAGGGACCAACCCTCGTAACTGTAAAGAGCGGTTTTTAAATCGCTATACAGGCTACGTCTAAGGTGCCGATCAACTACAACGTAGTTCCAATTGGAACAATCAGGCATTGAGTAAGTACTTTTTCCTTGGCAACAAGGCAAAGTGGAAAATGTAGGAACACTAGGTTCGCAAAATCTAGTCATAATCTACGGAAAGCTTATTCACAAAAGACTGTATTTTCAAGTTCTTTTTTTAAAAAAAATACTGGATCTTAAGTAGGAATAAAGTCTACTTATTGATCTATTAAAACATATTTCTTGACGTAGCTCAATGGTCAGAGCGTCTGCCTTATATGCAGTTAGATGATAGCCTGCCTGCCGGCAAAGGCAGGTTCGAGTCTATCCGTCAAGACATAGTATGGTTTTTTAATGGCGATATAGCTCACTAGGTGAGAGCGTTCCGTTGAAGCCGGAAAGGGTAGGGTTCGATTCCCGTGTTGCCACTGTTTGGTTATAATGAATAATTAAAAATGGGATAATGAATAATGCGCTCAATACGTTGGCGATTGATGGCATTATTCATTGGAAAATCATTCATTATCATTAGCTCTTATTGTTTAGAAGATCGTAGGATAGCGGTTAGTAATTTTAAAATTTCTTCGCAATCGGTTAGCATTGAATTTGCGAATTCTGGTTTTAGAATATCAGTATCTCGGAAAAGTCTTAGCCAAAAATGTGTTTCTCTAGCTTCTTTATAGGAGATCTGCATTTTTGCGATAAACTCTCTTTTGCTGATACTGCCTTGAGCTTCTTCGATGTTGGCACCGATAGAAGTTCCGCTTTTAACTATTTGAGAGCAGAGATCATAGGATTGTTTTTCTGAACGTAGTTGTTGATAACACTTTACGATTCGGATAGCAAAAGCATAAGATTTTTTAACGACTGGATTTTCTTTTTGAAAGCTCATAGTGGTTGATTTTTGTTTACACTAAAGTAATACTATTTTTTTAAAAGGAAGAATAATGAATAATTAAAAATGGGATAATGAATAATGCGCTTAAATGTAGAAGAGCAAGTGAGGTAAAGGGCATTATTAATTTTTCATTAATCCATTATTAACTAACTAACTAATTAAAAATAATGCGCGGTAGTGTAACTGGTATAACATTCGGGTCTCATAAGCCTGAGCTAAGGGTTCAAGTCCCTTCTGCGCAACTAATTTTTTTGAAATATTTTATCATGAAAAATGAATTACAACAACAGGGCTAGACCTTTTCAAAACTTGCATGATTGTTCGAGATTGAGGAAATCAATGGAATTTTAGATAAGGTCTAAAATCTAGTCCTATCGTATAACGGTTAGTATACAATGCTTTGAACATTGTGGTCTTGGTTCAATTCCAAGTAGGACTACTATGTTTTTATAATGAAAAATTAAAAATGTGATAATGAATAATGCACTGATGGTGTAGAAGAGAAATTGCAATAGCAGGCATTATTAATAAAAAATAGGAGTAAGCGTAGGCTGTGTCAAGAGGTCTCCAAAACCGCTCTGTTAGGGTTCGAATCCCTATACTCCTGCAATATATTTACCTCGTAGCTCAATTGGTTAGAGTAACGGTCTTTTAAACCGTGGGTTATGGGTTCGATCCCCATCGGGGTAACTTATTTAAAATGTTCCTGTGGACAAATTGGTTAAGTCGTTGCT
>JALZUU010000241.1 GCA_023300665.1 Saprospiraceae bacterium
TTTTCGAAGAATTAGAGCAATCAATTGAATTCGAAACAATTTATTATTACAAGTTGTTATTTGATTTTGGACACTTTTAAATAGCTTCTGGTCCAGATCGAAAACTTTTTTTAATTAAACACTACTAAATCGAAAGTTTTTTATACTAAAACATAGGGTAGCCTTACTATTTTTAGTCATACTTATAGATATCTTGAACCACCTCATGATATCACACAGAATTAGCCTGTTATGCAAATTAAATCAATCAAAACTCTTTTTATATTCATATTTATCCTAGCCTCCGCTTTTTCATTAATCGGGCAGCAAACCGTCACCATTTCTGGTAAGGTAATCGATGAATTTGGAGATGGCCTTTTTGGTGCTACCATTACCTTCCCAGGAACAGGGATTGGGGTGACCACCGATATTGATGGTGCTTATACCCTCAAATCTGATACACCAGGTGCTACCTTAGAAGCAAGTTATATTGGATATGCTGCTCAAACTAAAAATGTTTCGAGTGAAGCTGTTCAAGTCATTGACTTTAAATTAGGAGACAGTGCCTTAGAACTAGAGACAGTAGTAGTAAGAGCGAAAAAAGGGAAATATAAAAAGAAAGGTAATCCTGCGGTAGCATTGATGAAAAATGTCATTGATAATAAAGGAGATAATAGACTTGAAGCCTACGATCATTATCAGCATGACATCTACGAGAAGATAGAAATGGATTTAAATAATATTTCTGAAAAATTTAAAAATCGAAAGATCTTTAAAAAGATGAAATTTATTTTTGATTATGTAGATACCACAGAAACAGATCAAAAACCCTATTTGCCTATTTATCTTCAGGAGAACAAAGGAACCGTTTATTATCGGAAATCTCCTGAATCCAAAACAGAATATCGAGCAGGACAAAAATTAACTAAACTAGACGGTTATTTGGATGAAGAGTCGCTTTCCAATATTATGGAAAAGCTTTACCAAGAGGTTAATATTTATAATAATAATATCGAATTGGTCACCGCTCAATTTGTAAGTCCACTTTCCTTTTTTGCTCCTGACTTTTATGCCTTTTATATTGAAGATACTTTACAGTTTGAAGGGAAGCAGGTTATCGATGTATCTTTTATTCCTCGAAATAAACAGAATCTTGGATTTTTAGGAAACTTATACGTCGCGTTAGATTCCTCTTATCGAGTGATGAAAGTAGACATGGGAATTGTCGATGAAATTAATTTGAACTTTGTTAAGGATATTCAAATCGAACAAGAGTTTAAGGATATGGGAGACAACCAATGGGTGGTCCACAAAAACAATGTCTTGATTGAATATAGTCTGACAAAAAAAGGGATGGGGTTCTATGGTCGTCGATCGGTGATTAATGATAATTTTATTTTTGATCAACCTGCCGAAAAAGATAAATATGGAAGCACCGAAAATGTAGTCCTTCTTAAGAAAGCAAAAAAACAAGATGACACGTTTTGGACGAATAATCGAACCGTTCCATTGACCGAATCAGAAGCCAATACTTACTTTATGATGGACACCCTTCAAAAGGTGCCTGCTTTTAAACGAGCAGTTAAATTGGTTTCTTTTTTATTGACCGGATATACTTCGGTAGGGCCAGTTGATGTTGGACCCGTAAACGCTTTTTATAGTTTTAATCCTGTAGAAGGTTTTCGACCACGATTGGGTGGAAGAACCAATTTAAAGTTTAATAAAAAACTTCAGCTAGAAGGATACTTAGCTTATGGATTAAGAGATGAAGAATTTAAACATCAAAGTCTAGTGACCTATTCGTTTAATGAAAATTTTGAAGAATATCCTAGACATTTTATTCGATTTGGAACCGAACGGGAAACCCGATTTCCAGGACAAGTGATCCGGTTTTTTGGAGAAGATAATTTTTTCCTTTCTTTTCGAAGAGGAAATAATACCCGAATGATTTTTCATGAGGCACAGACTTTAGATTATTTTATAGAAACAAAAAATAATTTTGAATTTAATCTGATTCTCGAACGTCGTAGAAGACAAGCTTATGGATCTTTGAGGTTTGATTTTGTAGAAGATGGAACGGACCAGTCCGTAGAGTCTGTGCGTACTTCACAAATTGGGTTAAGATTAAAATGGTCACCCAACGCACAATACTGGAATGGTAAGTCATTGCGAATCGCGATGTTTAATCGATATCCAATTATAACCCTAGATCTTAAAGCAGGTATCGAAGGAGTTTTAGGAGGAGAATACAATTACCAAGCGGTCAACCTAAAAGTCTTTAAACGTTTTTATTTATCTGTTTTAGGATATACCAATTTTGAAGTAGAAGGAGGAAAGATATTTGGAGATCGCTTACCTTATTTCTTACTGCATTTGCCGCGAGCCAATCAATCGTATGCCTATCAGATTTTTGCTTTTAACTTGGTCAACTTTTTAGAATTTTCCAGCGATGAATATTTTACTTGGAACGTAGAGCATTATTTTAATGGATTCTTTTTCAATAAAATTCCACTCTTCCGAAAACTAAAACTAAGAGAAGTGATCTCCTTCAAAGGAATATATGGACGATTGACGGATCAGAATAATCCCGAAGAAGATCCATCATTAATACAGTTTGCTCAAGATGAGGATGGAATACCGATTACCTCTACCTTGGAAGATAAACCATATATCGAAGCAGGTATTGGAATCAGTAATATCTTTAAATTCTTGAGAGTAGATTTAGTGCGTCGAATGACCTATTTGGATCAACCCAATGTAACGAGCTTATGGGGGGTTAGAGGATTAGCGATCAGAGGTCGGTTTCATGTAGAGTTTTAATAAATGAATGAAAAAACGTACATTTGCCGATAATTATTTAAGCATACTTTCAAGAGTAAAAACGAATTTTTTTGTACGTTAAAAACTCATCCCTCTGAACAGTTATCTTTCATAGAAGAAAGGTCGCCAATAAATAAAAAAAAACACAGACTGTCAGCTACGCTGAACTTAATAGGTAAATAACGTTTATTCGTTACGAACCACTGATTGTTATACCTTTATATGTTCAATTAAAACATAATGCTATGCTAAAAAAATACGGACAAATACTAGTCTATAAAATTATCGAACCACTAATCGGATTGCTGATCAAAATGGGAATTACCCCTAATATGATCACCTCGATGGGACTTATTCTGAATTTTGTGGCCATGCTTATTCTGATCTATGGAGCAGAATATGGTGCCCGAAACGATTATTCTTACGTAGGTTGGGCAGGTTTTACCATTCTTTTGGCAGGTTTATTTGATATGATCGACGGCCGACTTGCTAGAGTAGGGAACATGGCGCACCCATTTGGAGCCCTTTATGATTCTGTTTTAGATCGCTATAGCGAAATGGTAATGTTCTTAGGAATTTGTTATTATTTAGTAGCCCAGGATTATTTCTTAAGTTCCATTTTTGCTTTTATTGCCATGATCGGTTCAGTAATGGTCAGTTACACAAGAGCACGAGCAGAAGGGTTAGGTGTAAACTGTAGCGTAGGCTTGATGCAAAGACCAGAGCGAATTTTAATTATCGGTATTTCTGCGATCCTTTGTGGTGTTTTTTCCGCAGTAATGGGAGGAGATTATAAAGTATTCGTTGACTTTTTACCTTTTGGTGTTTTTGAAACAGTTTCTGTTTTTACCATGCCAATTGCTATCTTAGCGGTATTATCTAATATTACTGCGTTACGTAGATTGATGTACAGTCGCGAACGTTTACTATATCCTGAGAGAAAAGACAAAAATTTGAAGCGGGCATGATAAAAGCGCGGATGAATATTATTAACTTTGCATCCGCCTACTTTCGGTATTTTTTAACCGCAATGCATACTTCTGGACATTTGCGCGTTGGCGGCTACTCCTTTAGGAGGCTGGGAGGCGAAAAATGGAAAAAATGTCCAGCGGTATAATGCAATGAAATAGATTTTTACAATGAACAACAATTTTTTAGCTCGAACAGAATATTTCAAATCTGACGAAAAACAACCCCACGTAGAACGTTGTCAGAGAATGATCAAAGATCATCCAGAAATTGCTACCTTATTTGGTCGTCAACCATGGACCTTTGCTATCTTAGTTGGTCTTATGACCTTGCAATTTAGCATCGCTGCCTATATGGGTACCCTTGGACTTGGATACTGGTGGGCTGCTTTGATCGTAGCTTGGGTAATCGGTGCTTTCGCCAATCATGATATGTATGTAGTGATTCACGAAGCGACCCATAATTTAGTTTTCAAAAATAGAGTAGCAAACCGTTGGGTGGTAATTTTGGCTGATTTAGCCAATGGAATCCCTGGTGGACAAGGATTTAGCACCTATCATCTCAAACACCACGCACATCAAGGAGAACATGAAACAGACACCGACCTTGCTGGATACTGGGAGGCAAAACTGGTCGGAAATTCTTGGTGGAGAAAATCACTCTGGTTATTATTCTTTCCGGTCTTTCAGATAGGTCGCGCATACCGTGTTAAAAACGTTAGCACTTTTACAAAGTGGGTGTTTATTAATATTGCTTGTGCAGTAGTAGTAGACATTGCAATGGTTTACTTTTTTGGTTGGAATGCCATGGTTTATATGGTGGGTTCTATGTTCTTTTCACTTGGCTTACATCCTTTAGGCGCTCGCTGGGTACAGGAACATTATACCCTTGACGGACAACAAGAAACACATAGTTATTATGGCCCATTAAATAATATTTCAATGAATATCGGCTATCATGTAGAACACCATGATTTTCCAGCGATTCCTTGGACCAATATTAAAAAACTCAAAGCGATGGCCCCTGAATATTATGACAACCTACGGTCGCATGATTCGTGGTTTGGTCTATGGTTAGAATTTATTTTTAATCCAAAATATTCGCTTTTTTCAAGAGTGACTCGTGAAAATGGTAAAAATAAAGTAATCGTAGAGATTGGAAAATCTGCTAAACTGAAATCGACAGCTTCCGCGTTTAGTAGCAACTAGACTAATAAAGTCAACATACAGAAAACATCTTAAGATGAAAAAATTATACATATCCAATAAAGACGAGTCAGTCCGTTTGTTCGAGAGTGATTTTTTGGAAAAATTTACACACGTACATTACTTAACACCTATTGTCGTTTTCGGACCAGTGGTTGCTTATTTTCTATATCTTAGTGTAATGCATCCATCGTTGGGTATTCTTGCCGGATTGGGAATGATCGCAGCAGGAGTAGTTGCTTGGAGTTTTACGGAATATTTTTTACACCGATTTGTTTTTCACTATCATCCGACTTCTGAGTTTGGTAAAAGAATCCACTTTTTATTGCATGGCGTTCATCATGATTATCCCAATGATTCGAATCGTTTGGTGATGGCACCGTTGATTTCGATTCCTTTGGCGTTTGCATTTTATTATGGATTCAAAACAATTATTCCGATCCATTTACTATATCCTTATTTTGCTGGCTTTGTAACGGGTTATATTTTTTATGATACTTTACATTATGCTTTACACCATCTTGATTTTCAAAGTAAATGGTGGATTGCTTTAAAGACACATCATTTAAAACATCATTTTAAAGAACCCAACAAAGGGTATGGGGTGAGTTCCCCAGTTTGGGATGTTATTGTAGGATCAAATTTTGTAAAAAAGGAGAAGGTTGGAAACAAGGAAAATATCAATTCAGGAAGGGTCTAAGGAATTGAAACAAGAGAAAGTGTTTCAGCGATTTACCTCAAAAAATGTTTTGACGACTACGCTGTTAACGATACTATATTTAGCTGCCGTAATTGGCCTAATGAAGTTGCGTGACGATCATATCATGTTGCTAGTCGTATTATGGATTGCTTATTTTGCACATCCAGTAAGTCGAAAAGTATTTTACGGCTTTGTTTGGATTTTGCTATATTGGCTTATTTATGATTCGCTTCGAGTCTATCCAAACTATATGGTAAATCCGGTTCATGTAGCCGAACCTTACAATCTAGAATTGGCTTGGTTTGGAATTATGGAAGGAGGAGAATTATTGACACCCAATCAGTATTTTGCTAATCATCGATCTACCTTTATGGATGTGATGTGTGGAGCATTTTATTTATCTTGGGTTCCCGTTCCATTTGCGTTTGCGCTCTATTTATATTTTAAAGACAAGGGATTGATGTTAAAATTTACATTTTCCTTCTTTTTAGTAAATATGTTAGCCATCGCAATTTATTATATTTACCCTGCGGCACCACCTTGGTACGTAGAAATGTATGGATTGGACGTAGAAAAATTTAATATTCCTGGCCAAGCGGCTGGGTTACTAAAGTTTGACGAATTTGTCGGGCTAGATATTTTTAAAGGCATGTATGAGAAAAACGGAAATGTATTCGCGGCCATTCCTTCTATGCATTCAGCTTTTCCAGTACTGACTACTTATTTTGCGTTGAAAAAGAAATTATATCCTGCTGCGTGTTTTTTCTTTTTAACGATTATCGGCATCTGGCTGGCTGCTGTTTATACTTACCACCATTATTTTGTGGATGTATTAGCAGGAGGATTAACAGCTGTTGCAACTATTCTGATTGTCGAAGGTCTTTTAAAAACCCGAGCTCGTCAGTGGTATTCTAATTATAAAAAACTATTGCTTTAAGATATGAATAAATTAACCTCCCGCATGGCGCGATATGATGCGCCACAAAAAGCCAAAGCTGCAGGTGTGTATCCTTACTTTAGAATGATACAGTCTGAGCAAGATACCGAAGTAATTATCGACGGTAAAAAGGTGTTGATGTTTGGATCTAACTCCTATCTTGGTTTGACCAATCATCCAAAACTTAAAGAAGCTTCGATTGCAGCGATTAATAAATATGGTTCTGGTTGTGCTGGATCTCGTTTCTTAAACGGAACCTTAGACCTGCATATTGAATTGGAAGAAAAGCTAGCAAAATTTGTAGGCAAAGAAGGTGCATTGGTTTTTTCTACGGGTTATCAAGTAAACCTCGGAGTACTATCTTCCGTAACTTCTCGAAAAGATAATATCATCCTAGATGAATTAGATCACGCCTGTATTATCGATGGCGCAAGATTGTCTTTTGCTCGACCACTAAAATATCGACACAACGATATGGAGTCGTTGGAGAAAATGCTAGATCGTCATCAAGACGTGGAAGGTCTAAACCTGATCGCAGTGGATGGGGTCTTTAGCATGGAGGGAGATATTGCTAAACTAGACGAAATTGTCAAGCTAGCAAAAAAATATGGCGCCAATATCATGGTCGATGATGCACATGGATTAGGGGTAGTAGGAAAGGCTGGAAGAGGAACCGCAGATCATTTTGGACTAACGGACGATGTGGATTTGATTATGGGAACGTTTAGTAAATCGCTCGCTTCTATCGGTGGGTTTATCGCTGCAAATAACGAGACGATTAACTATCTTAAGCACCATGCTCGCTCCCTTATCTTTAGTGCTAGTATTGCACCAGGTAATGCAGCTGCCGTAGTTGCTGCCCTTGATTTGATGCAGCAAGAACCAGAACGAATTGATAAACTTTGGGACAATACGCGCTACGCCATGGCTGGCCTAAAAGCATTGGGCTTAGATACCGGACATTCTGAAACACCGATTATTCCAATCTATGTTCGAGATACAGAAAAGACTTTTATGTTGACACGACTGCTGCAAGAACAAGGTGTTTTTGTTAATCCAGTAATTACGCCAGCTGTAGCACCAAAAGACTCTTTAATTCGATTCTCACTTATGGCCACACATACCCGTTCACAGATTGATGAGGCATTGGAAAAAATTGGGGTAATCGCTGATAAGCTAGATATTCCAAGATTAGAAAACGCAGGTTAAGATAGATGTTTATCTACGGTTTATGTTTTTACGTTTACTAAATTTTAAAGTTTAGTAAACGTAAAAACGTAAATGAAAAACGTGAAAACATTTTTAAAAACGAAAAACATACTTTGAGAAACACATGGAGATTATTCCCGTAACTTCTGCGAGTCAGCAGAAGAAATTTATTGATTTTCCACACGCTTTGTACGCAAGTGATCCTAATTATGTACCGGAGATTTACGTCGGGCAAAAGGAGTTGCTTTCTCCTAAAAAAAATCCATTCTTTCAACATTCCAAAGCTCAATGTTTTTTAGCGTACGAAAATAAAAAAATCGTAGGTCGTATCGCTGCCATTTACAATCGTAATTATAATGAATATACCGACCGTAATGTTGGCTTTTTTGGGTTATACGATGTGATCGATGATTATAATGTTTCAAAGGCGCTCCTTGATCAGGCGGTCGCTTGGTGTAAAACAGAAAACGTGACGGCTATCGTTGGTCCCACCAATTTTACGACCAATGATACCGCTGGACTTTTAGTAGAAGGATATGATTTGCCGCCGACCGTGATGATGGTTTATAACAAACCTTATTACTTGACGCACTTAGAAAAATATGGATTTAAAAAATCTAAAGACCTTTTTGCTTACGAAGTTACCGAGTCGGAAGTAAACATGAAATCGGTCAAACTAGCTGGAATGCTTCAAGAACGATTGGCACGAAAAGGGATTACGATTCGGGATGTCAACATGAAAAAGCTAAATGAAGAAATTATAGGAGTACGAGATATTTACCGTTCTGCTTGGGATAAAAACTGGGGATTTGTTCCTGCCACCGATGCAGAATTTGATCATTTAGCGGAAGGATTAAAATTGATTATTGATCCAAAATTTGTTCAGATTGCGGAGCATGAAGGAAAAATGATAGGCTTTGCTTTGGCCATTCCAGATATTAATCAGATTACTAAAAATATCAAAAAAGGAAGATTGTTTCCGACAGGTATTTTTAAATTATTGATGGGAAAAAGTAAGGTTAAAAAAATAAGAATCATTCTTTTAGGAGTAATTGAAGAATATCGGAAGATGGGAATCGAAGGGGTATTTTATGCAAAAATTATTTCTAATGGTTTAGAAAAAGGAGTTCATACGGCGGAAGCTTCATGGATATTAGAGGATAATGAAATGATGAATAAAGGTTTGCAAAATATCAATGCTCGGGTAACTAAACGATATCGAATTTTAGAATTACCATTGGAACCTGAAGTATGAAAAAAATATTAATCACCGGAGCTAGTGGATTTGTCGGAAGCTTTTTAGTAGAAGCTTTTTTGGCCGCTGATGCGGAATTAGAAGTCCATGCTGGTGTGCGAAAAACGAGTAGTCGAAAATTTTTGACAGACCCTCGAATTCATTTTTTTGAAATGGATTTTTCTGATAAAAAAAAATTAGAAAAAGACTTAGGGGAGCAGCAGTTTAATTACGTCATACACAATGCAGGGCTACTCAGAGCAGATCAAAAAGAAGAACTTTTTTTGGTCAATCGTGATTTTACCGAAAACCTGATTAAAGCTTTGCCAAAGAAAACGAAGACTTTTGAAAAATTTATTTTCATGAGTAGTTTGGCTGCTTACGGTCCAGCAGATAATATGCCGGATGGTCTGGTTAAAGAATCAGATACACCACAACCAATTGACACTTACGGAGAAAGTAAATTAGCGGCGGAGTCGATGATAAAGACCCACCAAGATTTACCCTATTTGATCTTTCGTCCTACGGCTGTTTATGGTCCTAGAGAAAAAGATATCTATACTTTTTTTACCATTCTAAAAAAAGGAATAGAACCTTATATTGGTCGAAAAGAACAAGCGCTCACTTTTATTTATGTCAAAGATTTGGCAGACTTAATTGTCAAAGCTACTTTGTCAGCGCAAAAGCAGAAAAGTTATTTTGTAGCGGACGAGGGCGTTTATAGTAATTATGACTTAGGGAAATACGGCAAAGAATATTTAAATAAAAAAGCCCTGAAAATAAAAGTGCCAACTACACTCGTACGTGGGATTGGTCACCTAAATGAAATCATCGGAAGGTTAACAGGGAAAATGCCTATTTTAAATTTAGAGAAAGTAAAATTTTTAGAAAGTTTAAATTGGAAATGCGATATTCGCGCGCTGAAAACAGACTTTGATTTTACACCAAAATATAATTTATCCACCGGATTAAAAGAGACCATTGATTGGTACCGAAAAGAAGGGTGGTTGTAGAAAAGAGGCTATTTAGCCAAAAGCTAGCTGGCCAATCAACGAAAACATTTTTCATCACTAAAGAACATTTTTAATAAACTAAATAACATGAAGAAGAAATCCAAAATTTCCAAGCCAAAAGGAAAACTGGGCGTACTACTCCCAGGGATGGGATCGATCTCCTCGACCTTAATCGCAGGAGTAATGGCTATCAATAAAGGGATTGCGGATCCTATTGGTTCATTCACCCAAATGAGCACCATTCGTTTAGGAAAACGAACAGAAGATCGTCAGCCAAAAATTAAGGACTTTGTACCTTTGGCTAAATTAAAAGACATCGTTTTTGGTGGCTGGGATATCTTTCCAGAAAACATGTATGATGCAGCAATTCATGCGGATGTATTGAAAAAAGAACTGCTAGACGAAATCAAGACTCCATTGAAAAAGATCAAACCAATGAAAGCGGTTTTTGATCCTACTTATGTTAAAAAATTAAACGGTACGTACATCAAAAAAGCGAAGACCAAAATGGATCTAGCTAAAGCTTTGATGCGCGATATCAAGAAATTCAAAAAAGACAATAAGTGTGAACGCCTTGTTATGGTGTGGTGTGGTTCTACCGAAATCTACCTAGCACCAAAAGCTGTGCATAGCACCTTGGCTAAATTCGAAAAAGGATTAGAGCAAAACCATAAAGATATTGCACCAAGTATGATCTATGCTTACGCAGCGATCAAAATGGGGATTCCTTACGCAAACGGAGCACCAAACCTTTCTGCAGATATTCCTGCTTTAACGAAGTTGGCTAGAGAAAACAATGTGCCGATTTGTGGTAAGGATTATAAGACGGGTCAGACGTTGATGAAGACAATTCTAGCTCCTGGTTTAAAGGCGCGTGCTTTAGGTGTTAACGGATGGTTCTCTACCAATATCTTAGGTAACCGTGATGGGGAAGTATTGGATGATCCAGACAACTTCAAGACCAAAGAGGTTTCTAAATTAAGTGTACTAGAACAAATATTCGAACCAAAAAAGAATCCAAAACTTTACGGTGATTTATACCACAAAGTAAGAATCAATTATTACCCACCACGTGGTGATAATAAAGAAGGTTGGGATAATATCGACCTTCGTGGTTGGTTGAATTATGATATGCAGCTTAAGATTGATTTCTTATGTCGAGATTCTATCTTAGCGGCACCGCTAGTATTAGATTTAGCGCTCTTATTGGATCTTGCTTCCCGTGCTGAAATGGGCGGTATTCAAGAATGGTTGTCTTTCTTCTTTAAGTCGCCACAGACCAAAGAAGGATTGCCACCAATGCACGATATCTTTAAGCAATTAATGAAATTACAAAATACGTTACGTCATATTCAAGGGGAAGAGTTAATCACGCACCTTGGGTTAGATTATTACGATTTTTAAGGAATTGTTTTACTGTGTAAAACAGGCTGATGACACCTCGTTGATTTATCGACGGGGTGTTTTTTTTTGGTACTAGAGAATACTGAAATAATGTAAGGTTAAATTATTTTTAATCTGATTATTCACTTCTGATAATAACAAAAAAATATACTGCGATCTCGCTGAGATCGGAACAACGCTACGAATGCTTCGTTGCTAATATACTGTGATCTCGCTGAGATCATTCTTATAGAGTGGATATTTTCTTTTTAATTGAGCGTAATTGCAGTTTGTTTGTATTTTTGTTATATTTAATATTTTAAATAGGTTATTAGATAATAAGCTCAAGGGAAAAATAATATGAAAGTGAAATCTATCTTCATTTTAGCAATGATTCTGTTCAATTCCAATATGATTTTTAGTCAGAAAAATTATGCTGAAAAGTCTAAAAATCTAAATGTAAAGGAATTATTCATTAGTCAGGCCAACAGCGAAGGTACACTTGACACTTTTGATTTTTTGAAAATTATTAATGGTTCTGATAAAGAACGTAGTTTTATTGATCAAAATGGAAATGAAATAAATTACCTTAGCTTTAGAAAGAAAGTTGTATTGATCGATTTTTGGTTTTTAAAATGTAGACCTTGTATCGTTGAATTGCCTGCCTTAGGTTTATTAAGAAAAAAGATCAATACTGAAGAATTTGAAATAATAACCTTTGCAAATGAACCGATGGAAGAAATAGAGGAAAAGCTACTATCGAAAAAGGAATTCAATTTTAGAATCATACCTCAAGTATTTTTGGTATCGAAAAAATCCTATCCGTTAAAAATGCTTGTTAATAAAAAATCAGAAATTGTTGATTTCGTCAATCATGGAAATGCAAATCAGAACAGTATGAACTTACTTTTGGATAAATATATTCCTATGATTAAAAGCGAATTAAGAAGGAATTGATTTTACCTCTAAAAATTTTCTATAGCTACTTGATTTCTAAACAGATTTTAAATTATTTCTACAATCTTTAAAGATTTTCCTTGAAAAGAAATAATGGCCTTTTCTTTTTGATGCAACAAGACCTTCCCAATCGGAGACTGAATAGAAATACAATAAACGGTAGTTGAATCTACCACCACCTTTCCCATTCCAATGCTAATAAAATAAATACCTCGATCGGTCTGAACCATTGCGCCCGGAGTAACGGTAGAGTAGGCCGCTTCCATATCTAGCCGCTCCAAGTCCGCCGATAATTGAAACGCTTTGCTAAGTTGTACTTCGTGGCGTTGTTGTTCGAGTTGCATCATGGCGCGACCTGTTTCGAACTTATCTCCTGCACTACTTTTGGTTTCTCCATCCCGCGCTTCGACGGCTGCTGCAATGGCTTTTTCAGCTTGAGCAATCTTTTCTTGGACCAGCTGTTGGAGTTGGTGATAAACATGTTTTTTAAAAGTAGGGAGGTTTATCATGTTGAATCTTTAAATAGCTTCGTAATAAAATACTGGTGAATAGAGCTAATGATTATTTAAAATTTCACCATTTTGCTGTTTTTGACGAATTTAATTCTGTGTTTTTTCTAGGAAAGGGAAAAATATACAATTATTCGGGAATAATATTCAAATCTTTATGCAGAGATCAGCAGTTATAATAGCACACACGCTAAGTTAGAGTTTAATTTATGCTTCTACTTAGATCATCATTATTTTTTTACCATAAAACTAGAATATCATGGAATTATTAAAGAAGTTATTAAACAACAGAGAAACGAATATTCTATCTACCAGAATAGAACCATCCTATGTAACTGCCTGTGCTAACTGTTGGGGTAATCAAGAATATGGTGATTGTTATATGGAATTAGGTGAAAATCAAACCAAAAAAAGGGCTAGTTATTCCTCTAGTTTAAGAAAAAACTTTGTCATGCAATTTGTAGAAACCTATATCACCGGGATTGGCCGGTGATAAGATTTT
>JALZUU010000242.1 GCA_023300665.1 Saprospiraceae bacterium
GAAGACATTATTGATTTTACTTGGACCGCTTCTCCGAATTTTGAAGTAGTCAAAGATGAATATTTGGGAGTTGAATTAGAACTACTCATCAATGCGGAATATCATTGTTGTACGCATCGCTACCTCGAATCAGCTAAGCATGCAATGAAATATCTTGGTGATCGACTGATGCCTTATCCATTTCCAAAACTGACGATTGTCGTTCCTCCGTTTCATGGTGTCAATGTGGGTGCAATGGAATATCCTACCTTGGTGACTGCGCCGGGGATGTATGGTTTTCCGGATTGGTTGCGGACTCCAGAATATTTTGTGATCCATGAATTTGTCCATCAATATTTTATGATGATGGTGGCCACCAATGAATTCGAAGAAGCGTGGATGGATGAAGGTTTTACCTCTTATTGGAAGTCTCGTATTCTAGATGATGCCTATGGTGTTAAAAATTCGGTGATTGATTTGCGTTCGGTACGAATGGGCGCGATGGAATTTTTTCGAAGTCGGTATGTCGGAATGGACAATATTCATTTGGCCGAAAGTACCCGTGCTGGTTGGGAATATCCAGATGGATCCCCTCGTGCACTTTTTTATTCCAAACCAGCTACTTGGTTAAAAACCTTGGAAGGAATCGTAAGCATCGAAACGATGGATGAGATTATGAAAACTTATTTTCATCGTTGGAAATTTAAGCATCCTTGTCGCTATGATTTTATCGAGGTAGTCAATGAAGTGGTTGCTGAAAAGCACGGAGACGAGTTTGGAGAAAACATGGATTGGTTTTTTGATTTTGTGCTTTATGGAACGGGCGCTTGTGATTATGCGGTGGGAAGTATTCGACATAATGAAACGGCTACAGCAGCTGTCGGAATTTGGGAAGATAGTTTGAACATAAAAAAACAAAATCCACTAAAAAAATACCGTGCAAAAGTAGTCTTAGAACGACTCGAAGAAATTCAAGTACCCATAGATATTTTGGTACATTTTGTAGATGGAAGTGAAGTTTGGGAACGATGGGATGGAAAGTCGCGAACACACGGACTCACCTATGATACAGATGTGCAGATAGAATATGTAACAATTGATCCGCTACAAAAAATCTACATGGATGTTAATATTTTAAATAATAGCAAAAGAACAAAACCGAATACCCGAGGAATTTGGGCATACGTAAGTAGTTGGGCAATGCGGATTCAACAGGTTTTTCAAGGCATTAGTTTTTTTATTTAATTACTGAAAATTTTTTCCATTTCGCACCTCCCAGCTCCGGCAGGGTCGCCGGAGAGTAGCTCCTAGCGCGCAAATTTTCAGTAGTCATTCTTTTTTAATGAAAATAATAAACGCATTAAAATATGGGTTTAAGCTGACTTCTCTCAATATAAAATTGTGGAGTCTGCTCTATTTAATCAACTTGCTTTTTGCGGGATTGGTGGTCGTACCTTTATTGTCGTATTTAGGAGATAAATTAGAATTTACAAAAGCGACGGATCGATTGATAGGAGGATTTGACTTTACCTTGGTAAATGATTTTTTAAATCAATATCCTGAATTTTTAGGATTGGTGACGACGCAGACAGTGGTGGTAGGTATCCTTTTTATTCTTTTATATATTTTTCTGACCGGAGGTATTTTAACACGATTAAAAAACATAGAAACAGATCTGCATCGCTTTGAAAATTTTTGGGCAGGTTGTGGGAAATACTTTTGGAGGCTCTTACGATTGTCTTTTTATTTTATACTGATTCATCTAGCCGTTGCTGGATTATTTTTTGCCTTTTTTAATTGGTCAGTAAAAGGTGGCTTAGATTATTTTACGAGCGAAGCGGCTATTTTCTTTCGTGCCGAAGTCTCTTTATTCTTTTATGGGATTTTCGCTCTTTTCTTTTTTATGGTACATGATTATGCTAAGGTATTAGTTGTTATGAATAATCGACGGTTGGTTTTTCAAGACTTCTGGGGTGCGTTTAAGTTTGGTATTAAAAATATAAAAATTACTTTTGGACTTTATCTACTGTTATTTGGACTCTTTGCTTTGACGAGTGTTTTATATGGCGTGGCAGATAGTTTTATTCATCGAATGGGAATACCGTCCTTGTGTTTGTTTTTGACGGGACAGGTGTATGTTTTGTTGCAGATAGGGTTTAAGTTGATGAACTTGGGGAGTGTGGTGAAGGTGCTTAAGGGTTGTGATTAATAATTTTTTAATGAATAATTAATAATGCGCTTTTAGTGGTTTTTAATAAGATGATAAAGCCATTTCTAAGACATAATTGATCTCGGAGAGATCAAAGTATGTTAGGAATTTAACCATTGTAAGCGGAACCGATCCCAGAGGGATCGCAGTATTTTCCAAAAAGAATCATGACAATAATATCAAGATTCAAATAATTATTATATTGTACCTGAAATATTTATAACCTGTTGGTTTTTCTAAAAGCTTATCTCAAGCGCCTATCCAAAAGCGCGATTGAAGGAAGCCAATAGCTAAAAGCCAACAGCCAATAGCTAAAATAATGAAAGCCCTTATTGTTGAAGGAGGTGCCTTGCGTACCGTATTTAGTGCTGGTGTTTTAGACGCCTTTTTGGTCAACAACTTTGATCCGTTTGATCTATACATTGGTGTGTCCGGTGGGTCGATGTCGATGACTTATTTTTTGAGTAAGACCTATCAAGCGACGTATGAGATTACTAAAAAAATTATTGCGGATACAGAATTTATGGGGTTAAAAAATATCTTTTCAGAAGAAGGATATATCAATCTCGCTTACCTACAAGAATACGCGGATAAATCTTATCCGTTGGATGTTCCTGGATTAGAAAAGGTCTCTAGGAATAAAAAAATAGAAATTGTTGCAACCAATGTCGAAGATGGAAAACCGGTTTATCTTTGGCCTACCATTCAAAATTGGCGTGACTGCCTAAAAGCTTCTAGTACCTTACCTTTTTTGACCAAAGGATATTATTGGGTCAATGATTTGAAGCTGATGGACGGTGGTTGGGCAGATCCGATTCCTGCACGGCGAGCCGTTGAATTGGGGGCAGATCAAGTAGTTATTATTCGTTCACAGCCTTTAACCTATCGTTCTGATTGGCATTATTTAGGCGTGTTGGGTCAGTTTATCAATCGCAATAATCCCGCGATGAAAGACCTCTTCGCCCGCGAACATATCGTATACAACGAAGCCCTCGATTTTCTCAAAGAAAAACATAGCGAACAGATCATCCAAATCTCTCCACCAGATTCTTTAAAGACTACAGCATACTCTGCTACCGAAGAAAAATTGACGATTGATTATCGAACTGGGTTGGATATGGGATTGCGATTTATTCGGGAGTATGGGGGTGGGTTTTAAGAGATGGGTGATTGCTAAAATTTGTTGGTGTTTACTTTTTTTTTGTTGCCTTTAAAGTTAAGCGAATTCATTCTCAATTAAATAAGTACAAACAAATCCTCCATTTTTAAATCATTTTGGACCAAATAATTGTACTTGTTTTCTTTAACACCATAAGTGGTTACCATGGTAAGGAAGATCGCTTTTTTTGTATGGGTAGCTTGCCGAAACTGATCTGTTTTTTGTCGTAATGACTCTGCATATTTTTTTGTAATACTATAAGGTGTTAGAGAAAATTTCATTTCGCATAAATTGATTACCTGATCTTTGCGATCAATAATTAAGTCAATTTGAGTGGCTTTGGATTGCCAAGAATAAACGGAAGTTTGTACACTGCTGATTCCTAATGCCTTTTTAATTTGAGCGACGTGATGTAAACAAACCATCTCAAACGCATAACCACTCCAGCTTCGAAATATCGGTGACTCCGTAGCATTGATCCAGAAATTTTCGTCATCAGGACTAGCGCCTTTAATAAAATTTAAATAGAACAAAGAATATAAATCAACCAACTGAAAAAGCTGCTCTTTTTTATTTTTTCCAAAATTTCGGTAGCTTCTGATAAACGAACTCTCTTCTAGCTCCGTAAGAATACGCGTAAGTCCACCGCCATTGGACAAACCAGTTAATTGGATTAATTGGTTTCGAGTAAGTCCTTTGTTTTTTGTGGATAGCGCAGCAATGATCGCTTGATGTTTTTCAGCGTGTTTGAATAAAGAAGCATATAAATCTTCATACTCCATTCTAAAAGGAGCATTGCGTTCAAAACATAATTTATTAATGTTCTGCATGGCACTTAGACCAGGGGAAATTCTTTCTAGGTAATAAGGAATTCCACCAAAGACCATATAGCATAAGACAATTTGATAGAGATCGAAATTGATATTTTTGTTTTTAAAAAATAATTTTGTTTCTGCTAAATTAAATGGTTCTAGTTTTATTCGTTCCGTTACACGATTATGTAATCCGCCTCGATTTCGCAATAAGTTATTAATCATCCAAGAGGCCGCAGATCCACAGACGATCAATACAATATCTTTTCTGGCACTAGCCCAGCTATTCCAAAAATGCTCAAGTGCTGCAATGAAGTTTGATTTATGTGTGTCGAGCCAAGGTAGTTCGTCTAGGAAAATAATTTTCTTTTGATCGTCTTTTTTTTCTTCTAATAAACGGATCAATAAATTAAAAGCAGCGAACCAATCCGAAGGGATAATTAATGCTTGTTGAGTAGGAAAATGAAGCGTGATGCGTGCATAGAATTGTGCTAGTTGCTGCTGGGTTTTTACATTGGCAATCCCTGTCAAATAAAGGGAGAAATTATTATCAAAGACTTCTCTGATTAGAAAAGTTTTTCCGACTCGACGGCGGCCGTAGACTGCAATAAACTCAGATTTTCTTGAATTTACTGCATCTTTTAAAATTTTAGCTTCTTTAAGTCGACCTACTAAATTTTCCATAAATTCTATTTTTAATACTAGATATTATGCAAAATAAGCACTTTAAGCCAGAAATAAGTTTATTACTGGCTTAAAGTCTTCAAAAAAATAGAGATTAAGCCAATAATAATGGTATTACTGGCTTAATCTGGTGTAAAAGTAAGATTTATGATTTAACGATAGCCTATTTACGATCTCTAGGTTCAAACCTATATTCACTAAGATTTATCAAGTCAATACCCGTCGCTTTTTCTTTAAGCAATGCTTCTTTAAATTTTTCCGAAATAATAAAGTTAAATCCAGGAATATCCTCGATTAGAAAAAAATCCAAATCTGCTTTTTCCTTATCAATCGCTAAATTATAAGGACAAACATTGTCTGTGAACATTAATTGTGTTTCTCTATAGATGCTGGATCTTGTACTTATAAATTCATTGATAGAATTAATTTCTAAATCTCTGATCCTTTCTTCACGAATTTGGGCGTAGTAAAAATTTGATTCTTTGAAATCTATAAACTGGTTATGATAAGTATAAAAATGCAATAGACTATAATCAAGTTTTTGTTTTCGATAAATAACGGTAGCAGGAAATTCTTGATATTCGCAAGTATTGAAGTCTTTCCAAATTTTTGCCAAGCTAGATTTGATTAGAATATTATTTCGTGAGTTAAAGGCAACAGCAGAAATGACATCTGTTTTTTTTGATTGACCATTGAGAACAAATGAATCTAAATTGGGTGTAAAGAACAACTCTTCGTTTCTTATTTTCCATACCGGATTCCATTCATTATAAGGATAGCCTTTAGACATTTCACTAGATTGAGGGAAATGTTTGCCGATTTTTTCGGTAGATAAAGACTTTTTAAAGGAATAGTAGGGCATGGGTTTTATTGTTAGTAGTTATTCTTTTAAAAAAGGTAGTTCATCTGCATAGTGGTCAAGTGGATGTATCGGCAGAAAATCCATTGGAATCATGGGATGATCTATTTCAATTTTATAACCTTTGAGCCAAGCCAGTTTTGCGTAAGCGATGGCAGGAATATCTATTCGACGCTCCCCTCGCATAAAGGCTCTGCTAATATGTATATATTTTTTGCTTTTCAACATACTATATATAGCATTTGTCATTCCTTGTTGATCCTTTGCTAAATAAGCAGAAAAAAAGTCTATTTCAGGTTGTACCCACTTTCTTGTTTTTTTAGAAAGATGATTTTTTGTTAGTAAACTAATCTGCTCAGAGATAGTAGTTAGGTCATCACGGATAATGGCGAGTATTGTGAAATTGGTAGCACCTCTCGCAGCTTGTTTTGCTAATCTATTAGTAACGGAATTACCAAGGTTATATATAATCTTAGGATGATCAGATAGTAAGGTCATTGTGATTCGGTCAATACGAAAAGCTATATCTGCATGGGGGTAAGTATCATTTCGGTAATTACTATAAACAAACTTCATGAGGCAGGCAGCAGAATAATAAGCTTGCTTTGCTAGATTAAGATTCTTTTCATGGAAGAAAAAATACTCAGCGAAAATTTGTTGATCATAAGCAAGAAAATCAGCAGTGCTATTATTTGTTTTTGGTACTTTAATCCAAGAAAGGGCTGATTTGTTGAATGACTCTTTTGCTTGTAAATATAACTTTTCGATATCTTTCATTATTAATTCCTTTGATACTGTATGAGTTACTAAATACCATCCACCTCACACCAAAATAAACCGCTCAATAAATTCCTCTCGAACCTTCTCCGGCATCCAAAAAAACTGCCGATTGTTTTCAAAGTATTCCTCAATCGAACCTTCAATCAAATCACTCTCCGCTTTTAACAAACCTTCTGTTCTTAGCATTCGCAAACAAACTTCAGAAACAATCAAATTTGAATTTTTATAAACACCTATTGGATCCTGACCAGGGATTCCATTAAAAGAAAGTTTGTAGAGGAATTTAGGAATAGCTCTTTTTTGTGTAACAAAAGACCGTGAAAAGCGATTCCCAATTTTTAAGTTTGAATACTTTTTAAAAGAGATTTTTAATTTATGACTATCCAAAAGCTTAGGACTCAAATCATCAAATGCCCAAAATCCATCGGCTTGTACGATAATATCTTCTGAAAGAGAATCCAAATAAATTTTATCAGAAGATGGGTCTTTTTTAAAAAGGTCAATAGCGTGAATATGGAGATAGTGGTATTTCATAAAAGTGTGTGTTGTTATTTTCAAAAAAATCAAAAATAATAAATTGCGAGAAAGAGAAGTGCCTTAATTTGAAATTGCTTAATAATTTTCATCGCGTTCGCATCGCGTAATGAGTGACCGATTAACCAAGAATGAGCCTACTCTAAAAAGCCTAAAATCAAAAAATCTGAAATATATTAACAATATTTTTGTATCTAAATTATTCACGTTAAAAGATATACACGATAAAAGGTCTCTGCGTCTCCGCGAACTCTGCGAGAAAAACACTTTTTAGAGTAAACTCACCAATCAACTAATTCACCTCTATTTAGAAATCCACTATGTTTATTATCCAACAGAAGCTAATTACTTAAAGAGCCTTAACCAAAATCCCCCTAATCTTCCAAAAATAAACTCGCCGCAATTCCATCCGCCAACAACCGACCACGTTTTGTCAAACGAAAAATAGAACCATCTCGCTCCGCTTCCTTACGAGCAACCACTTTCGTCATCCCATTTTCAAATTCCTGGGCTACTTCCTTTCCCCAACGCTCCTCCAAAAAAGAAAGATCCACGCCCCATTTAGTACGAAGCGCTGTCATAATATATTCATTATGTTGATTAGCAGGAGAAAGGATTTCTTTTTCAAATGCCGGAGTATCGTTGTCGATCGCTTTTATATATTTAGCATTATGGGCCACGTTCCATTGACGAGAAGGACCGTCGAATGAATGTGCCGAAGGACCAATCCCAAGATATGGGACACCGCGCCAGTAATTGGTATTATGTCGTGCATGATGACCGGGTAAGCAGAAGTTCGAAATTTCATAATGCTCATAACCCGCAGCTTCGAGGGTATTCATCAAGTAAGTAAATTGTCGAGCAGCTTTGGCTTCGTCGACTGGAAGCGAAGTACCTTTTTTGATAAAATGATCAAGTGCCGTACCTGGTTCTACCGTTAGTGCATAGCAAGAAAGATGAGGAATTTTCCAGCGAATTAATTTATCTACGTTGGCAGCCCATTGTTCGTCGGTAGTCGTCGGAGCACCATAGATCAGATCGATACTCAAATTCTCAAAACCAAAATCTTTGGCTAGTTGGATAGAATGTTCTGCTTCCTTCGCATCGTGCGCGCGGTTCATGTATACAAGATCTTCTTGAAAAAAAGATTGTACGCCGATACTTAACCGATTGACCGATGAATCCTTTAGCGTTTTTAGTCGTATCTCCGACAAGTCATCTGGATTGGCTTCAAGGGTAATCTCTGCTTTAGGAGAGATGGTAAAATGTTTTTTTAGGGTAGCAAAAATTTCTGCCAGCTCTTCCTCGTTTAAGATAGAGGGCGTGCCACCACCAAAGTAGATGGTTTCAATAGGATCGTCCGGTAGATAATCGACCCGCCGCTCAATTTCCGTACAAAGCGCCGCTACCATTTCTTTTCGGTATTTTAGCGAAGTAGAAAAATGAAAATTGCAATAATGACAAGCTTGTTTGCAAAACGGAATATGGAGATAAATGCCAGACATGATTTTGAAAAAAAGAATCTCGTTACACGGACGGAGATGTTGGGGTAAAAGTACGGATTCTTTTTTTGTTGAATTGTTTGAGATAATTAATAATTTTTTAATGAAAAATGAATAATGGCTCTTCTATCGGGTGAGTGGAATTGAATAGAGACGTTGTGATTGAAGTGATTGAGTTTGAATTTGTTTTTGAAATTTCCTAATGCTTTAACTTCTAAGTTTAGAAATGAAGATAAGCGTATTTCTTTTGATGTTAATTACCATGCTATTGAATATCGATAGTAGTAATTCGCTGGTGGCTCAACGTCCGGTTACGCTAGATCTCAAAATTACAGGAACAGAAAAAGAGCATCCAGCTTGGGAAGAGCTAGCGGAGACTTATTCTGATTCACTTGCCTTGATCGAAAATTTACAAACCATCCTTACCAGCTTACGCAACGATGCTTACCTCACGGCGAGTATAGATACCGTTATTTGGCGAGATACGGTTGCTCAGGCGATCTTAGAAACGGGCAAGCAATACGAATGGACGAGTCTTGAAAATGGAAATGTAGAATCGGTCTTCTTAGAGCAAGTTGGTTTTCGAGAACGGCTTTTAGATGGCAAACCTTTTCGTTATACAAAGTTGGTGCAAATTCAAGAAAAGCTACTGAACTATGCGGAGAATAATGGCTATCCATTTGCCTCAGTTTGGTTGGATGATATTGTCATTGAAGAAGGAAAGATTGGTGCGAAAATTTTTATGCAAAAAAATAGATTGATCTTTTTTGATAAAATAAAAATTCAAGGGGACGCAAAAATAACGACGCGTTATCTGGAAAATTATTTAGGAATTAAAAACGGAGAACTTTATAGTCGGGATAAAATATTGAAAATAAAAAGTCGTTTACGAGAACTTCCTTTTGTAATTGAAAAACAAAATGCAACGGTTAGTTTTGCTGGAGATCAAGCTACGATCAATCTATTTATTAATAAAAAAAATGCCAGTCGATTTGATTTTTTAGTTGGGTTACAACCACGTAATCAATCGACCGGACCGAACAATCCTGATGTCCGAACTTTTCAATTGACGGGAACCTTTAATGCAGATCTAAATAATCAATTTGGTCGAGGAGAAAAAATTTATGCGGAGTTTCAACAGCTTCGACCTGAGACGCAGGAGCTGAATGTCGAATTAGCCTATCCTTATATTTTAGATACCCCTTTTGGCGTGGATTTAAAATTTGATTTGTATAAAAGAGATACCGCTTATCTAGATGTGATTTCTGATTTGGGGATACAATATCTTTTTGAGGCGGGAACCTATCTTCGTGTTTTTTGGAATCGTTCGGTTACCAATGTTTTGAGCATAAATGAGGCGCTACTTTTACAGAGTCGGCAGTTGCCTTCTATTTTAGATATCAATCGTTCTAGTTTTGGGTTAGAATATCAGATTCAAAAATTAAACTATCGTTTTAATCCTAGTAAAGGTTGGATGCTCAATCTGCGGGGTGGGGCAGGGCTTAAACGAATCAATAAAAACAATAAAATTTTAGAGTTAGCGACGCCAGAATTTGATACTGAAACGCTTTATGATACCATCAATCTACAGAGTTTTCAATATCAGTTGAGTGGTGAAGCAGCTTATTATTTTCCATTGTCGCGACGAACGGTTTTGAAAACAGGAGTGCGTGGTGGTTATATTATCGCAGATAGTCCGATTTATCAAAACGAGCAATTTCGGATTGGTGGAAATCGTATTTTACGAGGCTTTGATGAAGAATCTATTTTTGTCACCAACTATGCCGTTGCGACTTTAGAGCTGCGACTATTGCTAGGACAAAACTCTTATCTCTTTGCTTTTGGTGATTTAGGCTATACCGAAAATATAAGAGTAGATCAGCGAAATTTTGATCGCCCAGCAGGGATGGGCGCTGGGATTACTTTTGAGACCAAAGTAGGTTTATTTGGTTTTAGCTTAGCGGTAGGAAAGCAACAGAATACAGGATTTGATTTTCGGTCGGTAAAGACGCATTTTGGGTATGTGAGTTTGTTTTAAGCATAAAAATTTAAGTGTTTTTAGAATAATAAGTGTTATTATTATCGAATAATTAGAATCACCACCATGAAAGACATTTCCAACAAAGCAGACATAAAAATTTTCGTCGACGCCTTCTATCTAGAGGTTCGTAAGGACTCACTGATCGGCCCCGTATTTGCCGCCGTCATTGTCAACGATAATTGGACACCACACTTAGAGCGAATGTATAGCTTTTGGAATACC
>JALZUU010000243.1 GCA_023300665.1 Saprospiraceae bacterium
GTTGATAAGGTAGAATACAACGCATGGTAATGGTCTTTTTACACTTTAATAATTCATCTCGATCTATTAAATTGAGGATGTTTTCAAATTGACCTTGAACACCTTCTAATATTTCTTCTGCGCCTTTATTGATGGATGACAGGCCATTCAAAAGCCATAATTTTAAGGAATAACTAAGCGTCAACATCTCATTGTATAAATAAACCAAATCGCTGTTAATCAAACTACAATCTAAACTTTTCTTAGTTTGTAATAATGACTGAACTCGTTGAATTTTTTTATCAAGTAGTCTATCTATTTTTTGGATTTCTTTTTCTATCATTGTTGTTTCTTTGGGGTGAAATTACTTTATAACTAAACGTAAAAATTAACACATTAGTTTAATTTAAAATATATAAATATCTAATTTGTCCTTACAATTACAATAATGAATACAATTGACTAATAATCAATCTTTTAAAACTTATTCTTTTTGAAAAAAATCCAATTAACTACAAAAAGACTTCACCTTTTACCACTCGACATTCAACATAAGGATGCTTATTTTTCACTCGTTTCTACTAACAAAGAGCGATTAGAGGAGAGTTTTCCCATCACCGTACTTAACACCACTACCCTTTCAAAAACCGCAATCTATTTAAAAAACTTACAAGAAAATTGGCTCCAAGATAAAGGCGGAAAACTTGGTATCTGGCTTGATACTACTTTGGTTGGAATGGTAATAATTAAAAACATTGACTGGAGTATTCCCAAATGTGAATTAGCTTATTTTATTGGAGAAAAATTTACACGTAAAGGATACGCGACCGAAACCATTCAATCCGTATTGGCCTATTGCTTTAATGATTTGGGCTTTCTAAAAGTATTCATTCGAGTCATCGCTACCAATACAGCCAGTCTTACACTTGCTGAAAAATGTGGGTTTATTCAGGAAGGCTATCTAAAAAACGAATACCGAACAGACGACAAACAACTCGTAGACATCGTTTACTTCGCTTCCTTTCCAAAGGAAATCTAAACGAACCTTAATTAACGGAAGCGTTCAATTAAGATACTGTGTCTCTGCCCACCCGTACCTCGGTCCCCGCATTTACTGCGGGGCAAGCTCTGAAGAAAGTCAAAACACGCAACACATTGAGGAAGCATCCCCTAATTAACGCCCTCGTAGCACCTCCAATGGCGGCTTATTCAATACTTCTCGACTATTCAATAATCCAATCAAAACGGTCAATCCAGTAATCGTAAAAAACACAATAAATGGCGGCAACCAATCTGGTTCAAAAGGAATATCAAAACTATATTTTGCCAGTAACCAACTGCCTATAAATGACAACCCAATTCCTGTCAAAGTCGCTAACGCACCCAACATAAAATACTCTAATAAATTGATCAATAATATTTGTCGGCTCTGTGCTCCAATCGTCCTCAATAACACACTCTCTTTTATTCTTTGGTATTTACTCAATACCACCGAGCTAATCAAAACCAACAGTCCTGTCAAAATACTGAACAACGCCATAAACCGAATAACAAAAGAAACTTTACCTAGCACATCTTCTACCGATTGTAAAATAGCAGATAAGTCCACTACCGAAACATTCGGGAAATTTTGAATAAGCTTTTGTTGAAATTTAGCAGACTGTTCGATATTCGTTGTTCGAGATACAATTACGTTAAACTGTGGCGCTCGCTCTAAAACACCTTTAGGAAAAACAACAAAAAAATTGGTTTGCAATCTTCCCCAATCAATCTTACGAGCACTTCCAACCACCGTTTCGATCATCGCTCCTTGCACATTAAAGGTCAATTTAGAGCCTATCTCCACATCCATATCTTTTAACATCCGTTCACTAACCGAAACATAAATCGTCCCATCATCTGATTTATCACCCGTCCATTCTCCTTCTATTATTTCTTCTGATTCGATCAACGTATCCCGATATGTCACCCGATACTCCCGATTAAAAACCCACCCTCGAGGTGTCCGCGTCGTATCAGCTTTCATTTCCATTTTTGTCATTCCATCTATCTCTGCCAATCGAATGGTCACAATCGGCACCTCTTGTAAGATCGGCATTGTAAATTCCTTGGTCAAATCTACAATTTGCTTTTGCTGATCGGGTTGAATGTTGAATAAAATCATATTGGGTTGATCTCCCTGTCCAGTAAATTCTACCTGATTGAGTAATAATCCTTGCACAAAAAACAAGGTCGAAATCAGCGCCGACCCCAATCCAATGGAAACCACTAAAATTAACGTCTGATTCTGCGGTCGATACAGATTTGCAATACCTTGACGCCAAATATAACTCCAACCCACAGGGAAAAATTTACGTACCGCAACCATCAATAACTTAGCCACGCCCGTCAATAATAAAAACGCCACAACGATCGCAATTGGAAAGACAATCGCTACCATCGCTTGTCCAGTTTGCCAAAAAGTAAAACCTGCTACAAAGAAAAAGATCGCAACATAAACCAACCATCGCAACCAATCTCGCTCGCTCGTATCCTGCTCATAAGAGGCATTCAGCGTACGTAATGGTGAGGTCTTTCGAATCGCCAATAAAGGCAATACCGCAAACAATAAAGCAATCGATAATCCCGTAAACATTCCACTAAAAATCGAAGTCCAAGAGATATTTGCACT
>JALZUU010000244.1 GCA_023300665.1 Saprospiraceae bacterium
CTTCCTCCATATATTCGTAGATCTTATGCTTATTGTTCTGATACTGCTTATAAACCAGACATTATTCCTATTATAAAAGAAATTGATTTGCTTTATCATGAGGCGACTTTTGCGGATGATAAAGCAGAAAATGCAATCAAAACTAAACACAGTACCGCCAAGCAGGCAGCAATGATCGCTAAGGATGCTCAGGTAGAAAAACTGTTGATTGGCCATTTCTCTTCCCGTTATCATGATTTGAATGTATTATTGCATGAAGCAAAATCTACTTTTTTAAATACTCAGCTAGCGATAGAAGGGACTACTTTTCCCATTGAATTAAGACGAAATAAGTGATTCATAAGATTAACTTTTATTCTTTTTGTTGTTTTTAAAGCAATAATAATTAGTATACCATCTAACATATTTACCGTCAAACCTTTACAACGACTAGCTAATTTTGTAAATTTGTTACTTAACACAATAGCGGATATATAAAACTGTCAATAATATTGACTTTATTGTTATCCGACTTTCCCCTTAGACTTAGTTGATTTCGCTACAATCGTCCCCTAAACTGCTTGCGATTGAAAATTGACTTTCTGTTAGATCGTTAACTCCCAACGTAATATTTTATTTAGAATCACAACCGCCACAATTGTTTTTGAGATGATATTTGAGTCATCCAAAACATTAGATAGAATGAAACACGATTGTCTGATAGGCTCCTCGTCGACAATTATCGGAATTTAACCACCGAGTACAACCGAAACGAATTCTTACAACTTGGATCAACCTATTGTTGCTCCATACCACAACTTACATCCTATGAGTCAGGCACTTGACGTCCGGCAACTTTTAGCCAGTTTTTTCAATGATTTTCTACTACGGTGGACACCCATTCTCTTGGTGTTTGTCCTCGCCTTTTCATCTTGGTCATTTACTACCGCAGAATGTGAAAACACCACTGACGGAGGTATGATTGGTTTTGATCTAGTGCTCTGTGACGGTGACAATGATCCACCAGTCCTAGAAAGTATTACTGACGCATCTGGAGGAACAGGAGAATTAGAGTATCTATGGTTATCTTCTACAACTGGCTGTCCAGACGACTTAACACAAGCAATTTCTGGTTCTACCGCTGCTACTTATGATCCAGGACCACTGGCGACTACAACTTGGTTTCGCCGTTGTTCTCGTCGTTCCGCTTGTCAGGTATGGAGTACAGAAAGTAATTGTGTGAAAATTACAATTAATGAGGTTTGTAATGATTGTGATAATGATACAGAGGATCCAGTTTTAGATGGTATTCCTAGTGACCAAACTGTAGAATGCGATAATATACCTACCGCACCAACCATAACCGCGACAGATAATTGTGTCGAAGATCCAGAAATCATTTTTACCCAAGAGAGGGAGCAGGGAGATTGTCCTAGAGATGCTATCTTAACTCGTACTTGGACTGTTTCGGATGATAATGGGAACGTAGCTGTGGCTACTCAAGTAATTACGGTTCGAGATACTGAATCACCAAAAATGTTTGGGGTTCCACCTAGTGTGGAGGTGACTTGTAATGAAATTCCTCCTATTCCAATTATCACTGGTATAGATAATTGTACAGATGAAGATGATCTAATCATTAGTTTTGAAGAAGAACGGATTAACGGAAACTGCGATCATTCTTATACATTACGGCGAATTTGGAGTATAGCAGATGAATGTGGAAATGAACTAGAAGAAGTTCAAACTATTACGGTGGTTGATAATCAAGGTCCAGATCTAGTTAATGTTCCTGGAGATATTACGGTGGATCCTACTGCTGGAGAAACTGTTCCACCTCCTGCTTCCGTTACCGCAAATGATGTTTGTGATGATGCTCCAAACGTAATATTGGATGAGGTTTCTGTAATGGATGGTTGTCAAACAATTATTACGCGTACTTGGATTGCCACTGATAACTGCGGAAACGAATCTTCCGAAAGTCAAGTAATTACGGTTTTATGCACATCATCTTGCGATGTAGACGCAGGTAGCCTCACACCCAATCCAGAAATGTATTGTTTGGTTGGAACTACGGTTGCTATTAGCGCTGTGCATACTGCTGACCCAGTGATTCCTTCAGGATATAATCTTATATATATATTGACTAGTGGATCAGATTTATTGATTCGCGATGCCAGCCCTACACCGAATTTTGTAATTTCTCTTCCTGATAATTATACGATTCATACGCTTGTTTATGATCCGAATACACTTGATTTAGGTATTATTAACTTAGGCACAACGACTGGGTTTGATATCAATGATTTATTGATTCAAGGAGGAGGAGATATTTGTGCAGCCCTTGATGTAACAGGAGCGCCAGCAGTGGTTACTGAAGATTGTGGTTGTCAAAATCCAGTGGTCGATAATGTGGTTACCCAAAATACTACTTGTAATAATTCTGCGGGTTCTATTACCATCGAAATGGTAGGAGCGAATAGTGATTTTTCTTATCAGTGGTCTGCGGTTCTTGGTAATCTAAATACTATTGGAAATCAACAAACAGATTTACCTGGTGGTGCTTATCAGGTAACAATTACGGACGGAAGTTGTCAAACAATTCGAGATATTTTTGTAAGCAATACAGATGGTCCTGCTCCTGCTACGGTACTTTCTACTCCTGCTACTTGTGAACTACCCAATGGTACCGCTAACTTGGTACCAACTAGTTTAAACTATACTTGGTTATTGGATGGATTAATGACCCCTGTTCGTTCAGACTTACCTGGTGGTATTTATACGGTGCAAGTAGAGGATCCTTCTCAGCCTGACTGTATTAATTTTATCGAAGTAACTGTTGCAACAATACAAGATTTTTCAGCTGGAGTTAATGTAACTCAAGAGCCAGATTGTAATGAAGATAATGGAGTTGCTACTATTTCTACTTCAGGAGGAAGTGGGAATTATTCTTTCGTCTGGAGTGATGGTGTAACTACGAGTGATGCCACACGAAATGATTTGTCTGCTGAATCTTACATTGTTCTAGTGACCGATAATGAATCTGGTTGTACCGATGAGGTTGTTTTTTCTATTAATAATGGAAATGTAGCTGGAGCGGAAATTATCATTAATACTGATTTAACTCCAGATTGTCCAACTAACTTTGATGGAACAATAGATTTTAATGTAATACCTAATGCTGGTTTTGCATTCCCAGTAAGAGAAGAAATAAGAAATAGTGATAATGCAAATGTCGCAAATGGAATGTTGATTCCAGGAGAATATTGTCTATTAGTTTTTGATGGAAATAATTGTCTTGCTGCTTCTGAATGTTTTGAGTTAGTACAACCTGAAGCTATTAATATTCATTTTTCTGTAGTTGAATCTACTACTTGTGAAGGAGATGGAGCAATCATTATAGAGTCGACGACTGGAGGAGATGGAGATTATAATTACGACTGGGCAGACCTTCCAGGAAATAATAATCCTGCTTCTCGTTCTGATCTACCGGGAGAAAATTACTCCCTCACCGTAACGGATGGATTGGGTTGTACAGCTGTTGCAAATATTAATGTACCAGGACCAAGTGATTGTATGGATTGCGAAACACCCATCGTTACCAACATCGTAGTGATTGAAGCTACTTGTGATAATCCAGATGGAATTGCTACCATCGATCTGAATGTAAACATAGCAGACTATGATTTTGCTTGGACACCAAACGTCAGTAATGGTGCTAGTGCAACAGGACTTGCTGTTGGAACCTATTCTGTAATAATTACGGATTCAGAAACAGGTACTTGCTCCACGAGTATAGAATTTGAAGTGGGTACTTCTGGTGGTCCAGAGGCTGAAAATATCACAATTACTGCAGCAAATTGTTTAGCAGAAGATGGAATGATTACCATTTTACCGACAGACTTCACCTACCAATGGAGCGATAATCTTATTACAAATAGCCGAGACGATCTAGCAGCAGGAACTCATTTTGTTACCATTACAGATCCTAGTACTGGTTGTGAAAATATGATTGCAATATCAGTTCCTGAAGAAAATAATTTAAACATTGATGCAAAAATTAATGACAATCCAACTTGTGGAAATAATAACGGATCTGTTACGATCTTAGTGACAGGAGGTAGTGGAAATTATAACTATAGCTGGGGACTGGATGAACGACGAGATGATCTAGCAGCAGGAATGTATAGTGTTACCGTAGTTGATCCAGCAAATGGTTGTGAAATAGAAATCATGTTTGTATTAGATGATCTACTAAGTACTGCCACCATAGAAATTCAAGATACTTTAATTCAACTCGCCTGTGTAGGAGACAATAATGGATTTGTTGACTTCACGGTTAATCCTGGTGCTGACTTTAATGGTGTTCCCAATGTCGAGATTGTTAACCAAACGGGAGATGAAGTTACGAATGGTGAATTGACTCCAGGAAACTATTGTATCATGGTTGAGGATGCCAATAGTTGTCTAGTAACAGAAGATTGTTTCGAAGTACTTGGTTCAGAATTATTAGATGTTGATATACAAATAAAAAATGAGTCTTGTGATGCAAAAGGTTCTATTCTTGTCGAGGCGACAGGAGGAGATGCACCTTATACTTTTGATTGGGCAGATATTCCTGGCAACGATGATGGTCCAAATCGAACAAACTTAGATGGTGGGACTTATGATTTGACGGTAACAGATGCTTCTGGTTGTACCGCAGTATCTCAAAATATTACCGTAGGTAGTCCTGTTGGTTGTGATGAAATCTGTGAAGATTTAGAAGTTACTAGTATTGTCGTACGAGAAGCTACTTGTAATAACGACGATGGAGAAGCTACTATTCAAATAAATCTAAATTCAGATGATTATAATTTTACATGGACACCAAACGTAAGTAACACTACTACGGCTAGTAATTTATCTGCTGGTACTTATACCGTATTGATTACAAACAATGATAATGCTGATTGTACTACTTCCGTAGAATTTGCGGTAGGGAATTCAGATGGTCCTGAACCAGAGAGTATCGATGTCGTTCCTGCAACCTGTTTAGCGTTAGATGGTGAAGTAACCTTTTTACCAACTGATTTTACTTACACTTGGAGTGATAATCAAGTGACCAATAGTCGAGCGGATCTAGCGGCAGGAACTTATTTTGTAACGATTAATGATCCAGCAACAAATTGTCTAAACGTGATTGCGGTTACCGTTGAATCAGAAAATGGTTTAGAAGCGACCCCTATTATTAACCAAAATCCACAGTGTGGCGAAAGCAATGGTTCGGTTACGATTGATGTAACAGGAGGTAGTGGAAATTATGGCTTTAGTTGGGGTGGAGGAGATACTAGAAATGATCTTGCTGCTGGTATTTTTAATGTTACCATTGTAGATCCTGAATCTGGTTGTTTTACAGAATTGATATTCGCTCTTAGTGATGATGTTTCTGGAGCAGATATTAATATTGAAAATGAAATTGTTACGATTGCTTGTGCGGGTGATGCGAATGGTATGGTTGATTTTACGGTAGTGCCTGATCCTGATTTTGATGGGATACCACAGATTTCTATTTTAGATGAAAACGGAAATGAACAAGTAAATGGTGAATTAAATATTGGAACATACTGTATTTTGGTAAGCGATGATGCGGGTTGTTTAGCTGCTCAAGCTTGCTTCTCTGTAGAAAGTAATGACTTACTTGATATTGATGTAATGGCATTAAATCAAACTTGTTTAGTGGAAGGTTCAATATCCTTAGTTACTACCGGTGGAGTAGCGCCTTATACTTTTGATTGGGCAGACCTTCCTGGCAATGATAATGGATCAGATCGAACAGGTTTATTACCAGAATCTTATTCAGTTACGATTACTGACGACGAAGGATGTAGCGTAGAAGTAAACAATATCAACATCATTGATACTTGTAATCCTAACATGGGTTGTGATACGCCAATTCTAGAAAATACCGTAAAAATTGCGGCTAGCTGTAATCAATCTAACGGATCAGCTTTCCTTGAGATGGTTGGTGACAATGCAGACTTTGCTTATAGTTGGACACCTGATGTAAGTGATAATGCTTCTGCCAATAATATTCCAGCAGGAGTATATACGGTGGTCATTAGTCGATTGGATGATCCAACTTGTCAGACGACGACTAGCTTTGCAATTCAAAATGCAGATGGTCCACAACCAGAAATTGTTTCTACTACTCCTGCGACTTGTAATGAATCAAATGGTACCGCAGTTTTAGGCCCAGTTAATTTCCAATTTGAATGGTGTAATGGCCTAACCGGTTTTAGTTTAAATAACTTACCTGCTGGTTCCTGTTTTGTAACAGTAACAGATTTTTCTACCGGTTGTGTAAACTTTGTAGAAATCGTAATCGACGAATTTAATCCATTAGAAGTAACCGTAAACATAGACGAACTTCCTGCCTGTAATGATAATGACGGAGAGGTTAGCATCGACGTAGCGAATGGTAGTACGAGTTATACCTATGCTTGGAGCGATGGAGGAGGAGGCGCTAGTCGAGATAATCTTTCGGCTGGATTCTATACAGTGACGGTAACTGATAACGGATCGACTGGATGTGAGCGCATAACTTCTTTTGTTTTATTAAATGAAGTAGATGCCGCAGCGACAGTTATGATTGATGAAAGTCCAGTATTACTTAGCTGTATTGGTGATGAAAATGGAACGGTTGATTTTAATGTTACTACGGAATCTGGATTTGCAGAACCATTCACAACGACTATCTTTTCAGATAATGGTGAGGAAGTAAATAACGGTGAATTAACGCCTGGTGAATACTGTATTATCGTAACAGATGCGGATGGCTGTAATGCAGGTCAAAATTGTTTTTCTGTTGAAGAACCAACAGCTATTGTTTTAGATATCATTACTCAAAACCAAACTTGTGATACGACCGGAATGATCTTCGTGGAAGCAAGTGGAGGTAACGGTGGTTATACTTTTGATTGGCAAGATATTCCTGGTTCGACAGATGATGCAAATCGTACCGATCTAACCGTTGGTGCTTATACTTTGATCGTCACGGATCAAAACGGATGTACTGCGATGGCAAATAATTTACCGATTATTAATGAATGTAGTGATTGTCCATCCGCAGATACGGTTAATGTTAATCTTCCAATCAATAGCCTGACAGAATACTGTTTTGAGTTAGAACCTTGTTTTGATTCAGTAGGTATTAGTTATGAATTATTAGCTGGCGGTTTTGCTGGGTTTAGTGATTTTGGTAGTTGGACTTTGGATGCAGAAGGTTGTCTGAATTATACTTCTAATGAATTTACAGGTATTGGAGTAGATACGATTTGTATTATCGCCACTGATAATGGTTTGCCAGATACCACTTGTGTTATTTTTTCTATCACCAATGACTGTGGAATTTCAAATGGAGATACACTAGTACTTCCTACTTTTGATTGCGCAGCGGGTGCAGACTTCTGTTTACCAATTGGATTTTTAGAAATTGATAATTATGAAGTAACGGATAACGGAATGTTTGTTAATGGAAACTTTGTTGGTTGCGAGAGTGATACTTCGTTGATTTATCGTTTTGATAATTTCTTAATTGACTTCCCGGTCGGTCCTTATCAACTCATGGGATGGCCAGTGAATGGAGGAAGTGTTGCAGTTGATACCTTCCTTACCATCAATGAATTACTGGATAGTATTTCTATTTTAGATCCTTTAGGTGGTTGGGAATTAGACGGAAATAATATTATGACTAGTAGTATTAATGGTGTTTATGGAGCGATGGCTTTAAGGTCTTACGTTTCTTCTGACCAACGTCTTATTCAAGGAGAAATTAATATTGATAATGATGGTACCCAATTATCGTTGGATTCTGGATTTCATCAGATCATTACTTTCAATCTAGAAGAAGGTTGTGTGGATACTTTCAATGTATTGGTAGATTGTCGAAACTGTCCTGGTATTTATTCTGGTCCTACAGAATTGATGGCCGATAACTGTGATGGTACCGCACCTGTCTGTGTTGATCTTTCTATAACTCAAGTTATTAATTATCGCATCACCGATAATGGTGCAATATACAATGGAGGATTTCTTGGTTGTAATATAGATTCTTTAGTACAATACGATGTAACTAATCTATTTGATCTCAATTTCTTTGGGGTAGAAGATTGGTCTGTTCAAGGAAATACTTTTAGTGCAGATAATTTAACCAGTCCACAAGAATTAGTAGATTCATTTAATGTATGGTTCCCTGCTGGAAATTGGAGATTAGATGAATTCTTAATCATTGGTGATGACTTTAATAATGATTATAGTTCTGCGGTAATTACGCTAGCTGGAGTGCCAATTGAAAATATTGAACCAGGATTACAGCCGATTCCAAACGGATTAGAATTAGCAATTGATACTGGATTTCATCAGGTGATTGTAGAAAACCTACTAGAAGGATGTATTGATACTTTAGATCTAAATGTAAGTTGCCAAGCTTGTTTAGATGAAGTTTATTTGGGTGCACCAGAAATAATGGCAGCTGAATGTGAAGAGCTCACACCAGTTTGTTTGGAATTAACGGTTTCTCAAGTTCTAAATTATGAAGTAACAGACAATGGTTTACCATACACGAATGGATTCCTAGGATGTAATGTTGACACCACGGTACTTTATGATGCGATTGCATTTAGTAATAATAGTGTTTATACGCTCAATAGCTGGCAGGTTAATAATAACTTCTTTTCAATGGGACAGTTTATTGGTCTCAATGAATTAGTGGATAGTATGAATGTTTGGGATCCAACGGGTGATTGGAATTTATTAGGAACCGAAATTATTGGTGGTGATCTAAATAATACTTATGGAAATATAGTGGTCTCTCAATTCGGTGTAATCATCGATATGGCTGAGCCTGGTTTTAATCTTCAGCCTCGGGGTGCACAAATGGAATTAGATACTGGAATGCACCAAGTCATTCTTAGAGATTCTATCGCAGGATGTATTGATACGTTTAATATAAATGTGATCTGTGATGATTTTACACCATTGCCAACGGATACGATACCACTAGAAATACTGATTAATTTTACAGATACTTTCTGTATGGATACTACCGTATTGCCAGGAATTATTGATACGATCTTTAATGTTTGTGCAGATAGTTCAGGGACGAATGTGAACTTTACTATTGATCCAGATACTTACTGTGTGAGTTATCAAGGAATTGGAATCGGTACAGACTCTGCTTGTATTGTACTTTGTGATGATTTAGGACATTGTGATACAACCGTCTTACTAGTCACGGTTAATCCTCCGACATCTGAATCTGCTAGTACAGAAATAGTCTTTGGAGAGATAGACCAATTCTGCGTAGATACCACCGAACTGGCTGGTAATATTGATACCATCTTTAATGCCTGTCCTGAACTTTCTAATATAAATGATGATATCGAATTTGTAGATGATACGTGGTGTGTGATTTTTGAGAGTATTGGATTAGGACAAGATACTGCTTGTATTGTGATCTGTGATGATTTTGGAATCTGTGATACTACCTTCCTGAGTATTACCAATATAGCGCTACTCGGAGAAGGTCCAGTAGCAGTTGATGACGATAGCATAACGGTGATAAATACTTCATTGGTGATTGATATACTAGACAACGATACCCTCAACGGTGGCTTAATTGGTATTGAAATTATCAACGGACCGCAAAATGGAACCGCTGTTGTCGGGGCAAATAATATTATTTATAGTCCTGATCGTGATTTCTGTGGGGTAGATAGTTTCCAATATGTGATAAGTACTTCGACAGGACAAGATACCGCCACGGTGAATATCACGATACTATGTGAAGAGCTGACTATTTTTAATGGATTCTCACCCAATGGGGATGGAGTAAATGATAATTTTATCATCCTAGGAATTGAAAGATTTCCGAATAATCGGGTACAAATTTTCAATCGTTGGGGTAATAGAGTCTATGACCGTAATGGATATACCAATGATGATCCATTCTCAGGACGTTGGGATGACCAAGATTTACCCGATGGAACTTACTTTTATCTAATAGATGATGGAGAAGGTGAACAATTTAATGGATGGCTCCAAATTCATCGATAATAACCTAATGTTCTCTAATAGAATAATTTAAATATTTTAATAAAATTATATACATTAATACCCGTAATAGTTTAAAACCTATTGCGGGTATTTTATATATAGAAGGCATGATATTTGGATGAATTTTGTAATGATTGCATCTACTAAAGATTAGCAAAATATGAGAAAATTTACATTGGTTATTTTAATGATTGGAGGAATATTGGGGCAGATTGCTGCGCAGCAGGATCCGATGTTTACCAAATATATGTTTAATAGTTTGGCTTATAATCCTGGTTTTGCAGGTAGTCCAGGGTATTTATCAGTCCGTGCTTTGCAGCGTGGACAATGGTTAGGAATAGACGGAGCACCTACCACACAATCTTTTACGATCCATATGCCTTTTAAAGAAAGAGTAGGATTGGGAATGAGTGTGGTTAATGATAGGATTGGTGCCACAGGTTCAACTTCTGCCTATTTTGCTTATGCTTATCGTGTTCCTTTTGGTAATGGAAAATTATCGATGGGACTACAAGCAGGTGCGATGAACTGGCGAGCCGATTGGTCTCTTTTGCGTTACCGTGATGCACGAGAATTAGATACTTCTTTTTCTTCAGATACTCCAAATCGTTGGTTGCCTAATTTTGGTGCGGGTATTTTTTATTCAGCTCCTACCTATTATATTGGATTTTCAGTTCCACAATTGATTTCGTGGGAACTAGGAGATGCTGTTCCTTCTGGTACCAATACCTCTGTTCGTGGAGCCCAATATTATCGACATTTTTATTTTTCTGCAGGTGCTGCTTTTCCAATCAATGGGGATGCCTTATATTTTAAACCTTCTATCTTAATCAAAAGTGTAGGTTTATTAGGAGAACTTGCTTCGCAATCCAATGCACTAAATGTAGTAGGGGCACCCACCGAATTTGATATTGATCTTAGTCTTTTGTTTTTTGAAAGTTTATGGCTAGGAACTTCTTTCCGTTCTGCTTTTAGCGCGAGTGCTTTTGGAGGGGAAAGCTCATTTGATTCTGTCGATTTTTGGGCGTCATTTTATTTACGAAATGGTTTGCGGATTGGAATGTCTTATGATTATACGATTAGTAAATTACAACCCGTATCTGGTGCTTCTTATGAAGTCATGTTAGGTTACGATTTTAATTTTACAGATAAGAAAGTGACGACACCTCGTTATTTTTAGGAAATCCAATATAATAGCATAAAAAAGATGGCGATGGTTCTTAAAGAACTATCGCCATCTTTTTTATGCCTAATTTTAGTTCGAGATTGTTTTGAACAACAGTAGGTACAATTCATGAATTCTATTTACGGCTTCGTCATTCTACTACAATTGTCTAGCTTCTTATAGGTATTTTCTCCATAAAGTCTGCTATTTCCCGATCTAGGCGATGGAAAAATTTATTACGGGTTCTGTCTCCCGTTTCGCTAATCAAGACAGATTTACTTTTGAGGTTATCTATCCAATTTTTCACATAGTCACAAGCAGCCTTATTTTCGGTATGAAAGAAATTAGGCTTATCAAAGGTAGTATACAAAGATTGGCCGTTCTCATGAGTAACTAAAAAATGAATGTTCGTTGGCAATTCACTTAAATAGAGCTGGAATTTTCCTCTGACTTTTAATGATTTATCATTAGATAATCTCTTCTCTCCTATTTTTGCCATGTTGGCTACTTCCTTATTAACCTTTCGTAAATCTTCACAAAGATGTATCGCATCTTTAGGATTTTCAAACAGGCCACTTTCCAAGGCATATTGAATCTGATTTAATGTATTATCCGTTAATCGTAGATTCCAGTATTCTGTGGTAGGTAAATTCAAATAGGCTTCTTTTATTTCATTTGCTAATTCTATCTCTTTTGGTGAAATATTTTCAAATCTGAATTTTTGAGTGGTTCGCTTGCCTTGCCAAAAGGTATTACTCCACATGTATATTTTAAATTTCACTAAATTAGGAAAGAGAAATGTGTAGAAAGTGGGGAATTCATTACTGGTATGCTGAACATCAACTTTTGGTAATTGTCCAGCCGTTTGAATCACGTATTTTAAATTTTGTAAGAAGTCTACATAAGAATTATTGATGCTGAGAGATGCATTGAAATTTATGTTATTTTTTCTCTTTTCTTTTATAAAAATTTCATCAGGTGCAATGTTAAAGCTGTTCATAAGGATCGCAGCTTCCGATAACGAAAGTTCTACGTCCCCTTTTACCCTTCTATACGCCTGACCTTGAGTAAAATGTAAGTGTGTCATTAAGATAGTCACTAGATTCTGATCCAGATTCTTTCCTTTTATCTTTTCGAACAATAAACTGCTAACGGACATATTTGTAGTTTTAATTACGATTTATGTAAAAGTATTCTTTTAAAAATAAAATTTTTACGCTAAATAGAAAAATAAAAAAGCGAATTACACTAAATGAAACTATTTAGCAATCTAAAAGAGATAGTTTTGTATTATTCTCTCTAAGGTGGCCACCTTTTTTATTTTTAACCATTAAACTTTACTCATGAAAAAGAAGCTATTTACACACACACACACACACACACACACACACACACTAAATAGGAAGAGCTACCTACAATTCTGTCTAATGCTATTCTGCCTAATGGTGTTAAAACCATCTTTTGCTCAGACTAGTTCGCTGGTTGAGCCAGATTATAACTCCAAACACAGCTATACCGAAGAGATGAAAACATTCTACATTGTAGAGGATGTTTTCAGTGTGGCAGAGCTGGATAAGTTAAAGCTAATACCGAAGTCACAGACAAAGCGTTACGACAAATATCTCAACGAGGACAACGAAATAACTACAATTGTACATTTCCTTGATTCGGAAAATATATACCAGGATTGGATGACTGTTCCTCATAAAATAATTGTTGATGCCGAAGGAGTTACGTCATTTTCAGCAGAAAATATAGTTATTAGTGCTGCTCCACACGGGGACGAATATCCAAACAGCCAGAATGGCGTAGAAAAATCACTCTTTGTTACGCTTCCTGCCGCCTTAAACGAAGATCAAATATCAAGTATTGAAGATCAAGGCTTTAATGTAAATGCGTATACTAACGGCACGGCTACTATCTCAAAGGATGGAATAGAAATTCATTCTAATCCTACTGAAAAAAGTACGGAAAAAGTCATCTCAAAAGATGGAGCATTGATCTACTCTGAAAAAAGATTCTACCAAACCTTATCTTCCGGTGAACATGTCTTAGAAAAAAAAATTACCAGAAACTACCTTACGCTTTATAACGGAGTTTGTGCAGAGAAAGTGACGGTTAAGACGAATAGTGAGCACGAAGTAAACATAAAGGCGGAAGAAAAATCTGCTAGCCCTGAGACTAAGAGCAATCCATCGGAATCAATATCATTTCAAATTTTCCCGGTTCCGGTTGGTGATTTACTGACTATTTCCGCCAAGGCGGACAGCTCACCTCGTAGCTGGTTTACCATCTCGATTTTTGATACCAGTGGACGAAGTGTATTTACCGAGCAGGAGCAGAATCCTTTTCCCTATAATATTTCGACTAATCAATTACCCGGAGGGACTTACATTATCAAAATTGAGGGTAAAAAAGCTTCGTGGACCGAGCGATTTATTAAATTATAAAATCACCAAAACAAAAAAAATATCATGAAAAATAGTATTCTTTTAATAATATTCCTTCTAAGCTGTCAAGCCGTCATGGGCCAGAAAAGCTGTGAAGAAGTCAACGAGAAAGTTGGGGAACTAAATCAAAATGTATCCTTTATTGAACCCGTATTTGACGGAAACTTTGCACCGCCACCACCGCCACCTCCCCCACCTCCAGGTGATCAGTTGATTTATTTTGTACATGGACTGGGAGGAGATTTATCAACCTGGGCTAAAGCAGCTAATCATATTCAAGAGAATTATAAAACAACGGCAGAACGCCCAATTTACTCTGAATATACACTGAGTGGAGCGGGTATTGACCTTCATAATGAATTAGTAGTAAGAGGAACTCCACACTTAGCAGCGAATGCAATTGCCGACCCTGCCACTTCTTTTTTAATTGGATCCAGCCAGGGAGGAATAGTATCAAGGGCGGCCAATAAATATTATTTTGACGTACCCGCCGCAGAAGTAGATCGTATGTTTGGTGGCATTGTTACATTTGGATCTGCCCATCAAGGGGCAAGAATTATTAATAATATTGATGTTTTACAGCAATTACTGGATGAAGGTTGTACGGATGTAGGGGTTCCTTTTGTTTTAGGACAGGTGCCTAAAATAGCTTTGCCTTTAATTAATCTTGATAGTTTACAAAAAAGTTTAAATGAAATTTGTGGAGGTATTACTGGTTTAGTAGAAAAGGTAGCCTTTGGACAATTTCTAGCACCGATTACTGAAGATTATGCGGTAGGAGCCCCGGAATTAGAAGAATTAAACTCGTTTTCTGCAACGTCCAATATTCCAAAAGTAGCATTTTATGGAGTAGAACAAGAACCCATTTTTTGGCGAACAATGAACTACTTTACAACTGATCCCAACTCGCTTCCGATCTATAGTGCGAATGAAGACGATGAGTTAATGGAGATGGCAGATGAATTTATCTCCGAAATTACTGCAAAACATGAAGGAGCAATTGCAGAATATGAGAACGGACTAGCCAATCAATGTAACGTATTGGAATGGATTCTTAATCCAGGTGGCTGTGCTATAATTGACCTGTTAATTGACGAAGAAGACCTCCGTCGACAAAGAGATGCCTGGCAAGATGGATTGGATTACATGCTGACGCTAAACGAACAATATAAAATAGCAATCGGAGCATTGCAATTAGAACCACAGGTCGCAGGGGTAGAGTGCACCTGTACTACCTACGATACTGGCGGTCCAACGGGAGAAGTAAACACCTTTATTACGGGAAGCAACG
>JALZUU010000245.1 GCA_023300665.1 Saprospiraceae bacterium
TATTAAAAGACACAAAGAGTCAAACGCTTACTTTGTGTCTTTTAATTTTTATCAGTTCTAAAAAATCACGATTTTTACGTTAGAACGATTCAACAATTCAACAACCAAATATGACCAATATTACCATCATCGGCGCCGGAACTATGGGGAACGGAATTGCCCACGTTTTTGCCATGAAAGGATACACTGTTCAACTAGTCGATATCTCCCAGGCATCCTTAGAAAAAGCCCTCGCCACGATTGAAAAAAATCTGGGACGTATGGTGCAAAAAGAAAAAATTACGACTGCAGATCAAACTGATACTTTGGCTAGAATTACCACTAATACAGACCTGAAAGCGGCTTGTGCAAACGCAGATTTAGTAGTAGAAGCGGCCACTGAAAATGTAGATCTAAAACTGAAGATCTTTAAACAAATGGATGAAGCAGCTCCCGCAAAGGCGATCTTAGCCACGAATACTTCTTCTATCTCTATTACTAAAATTGCGGCAGTAACTAGTCGTCCAGAAAAGGTGATCGGAATGCATTTTATGAATCCTGTACCAGTTATGAAATTGGTAGAAGTGATCCGTGGATATGCTACCACAGATGAAGTAAATAATACCATTGTTGAGGTTTCTAAAAAACTGGGTAAGGTTCCTACGGAAGCAAATGATTATCCTGGATTCGTAGCGAATAGAATTTTAATTCCAATGATCAATGAAGCAATTTATACCCTTCATGAAGGCGTCGCTGGTGTTCAAGAAATAGATACCGTAATGAAGCTAGGAATGGCGCATCCAATGGGTCCATTACAACTTGCTGACTTTATTGGACTAGATACTGTTTTGGCTATTTGTCGAGTATTACATGACGGTTTTGGAAATCCAAAATATGCACCTTGTCCTTTACTCGTAAATATGGTGATGGCTGGAAAAATGGGACGTAAATCAGGCGAAGGATTTTATGCATATACTCCAGGAAGTAAAGAGGTGGTTGTTTCTAAATCTTTTGTCTAATTGTCTGATAATCAATGAATAATATTTGTTCTTCTTTTGAAAAATTTAATTAATAAAACGAAATAGGCACTAGGCGTTTTTATACGAATAGTGCCTTTCTAATACGATGAATTTACTCTTTGAAAACTTCCGTTTACCCGGAAACCAACGTAAACCAGGTGAACTTTATCTCACTATTCAGGAAGATAAAATAGTGGATTTGTCTATTTATCCACCGTTAAAAAACATTAAAAATAAAGTAGATTGTAACGGATGTTATATTTCATCAGGTCTGTTTGATTTACAACTCTATGGTGCCGGAGGAAAGGTATTTTCGGAAGGTTTTTCTTTAGATGATTTTATGGCTATTGATCAACTGCATTTGCAGGCTGGAACGACACGGTATTTGATGACCGTCCCATCTTTAAATTATGAAAATATCTTAAAAGCGATAGCGGTTACTAAAGAGGTAATGTCTAAACAGAACACCGGTTGTATTGGGCTACATCTGGAGGGACCTTGGTTAAATCCAGCGCAGCGAGGAGGCCATGATCCAGCGATTATTCGACGTCCTCAATTAGAACAATTAAAAAGAATTATAGAAGCAGGTAAAGGGATTATTAAATTAATCACCATTGCTCCAGAACAATTTAACCCCGAAACACTTGATTGGTTGTTGGCAAAAGGCATTGCTATTTCTGCGGGACATAGTGATGCGACGACCGAGGAAGCAAATCAGTTTTTTGATCAGGGCGTCCGGTTGAGCACCCACCTGTATAATGCAATGTCGGGCATCCATCATCGTAGCCCAGGTTTGACTGGAGCCGCCTTGATAGATGATCGAGTTTTTGCCACCATTATTGCAGATGGAATCCATGTGGATTATACGATGGTAGCGTTGGCAAAACAGCTAAAAAAAGACCGTCTTTTATTGATTTCAGATGCTACTTTTTTTGGAATGAAAGAAGGAAAAACACATTTTTATGGACAAGAAATTTCAAATCAAGAAGGTGCCTGCCGGAATCCAGAAGGTCGTTTAATGGGATCGACGATATCCTTATTAGATGCTGTAAGAAATATGGTTCGTTTTGTCCAAACACCAATACCGGAGGCAATCAAAATGGCCAGTTTATATCCTGCTCGTTTTTTAGGAGAGACCACTTATGGGCAGTTGGCGGCAGGTAAAATGGCCGATCTTTTATTGTTGGATGAACAACTGAATATACAGCGGATCTTTCGAGACGGAAAAGAAGTAGTGTTGAGTTAGGTATTGAAGTTGTTTAAAAACTCCAAAATTTTCTCTAGTTCTCGACTGCTTTTCGAATTCTTAAACAACTTCATTCATTAAATATCGTAAAATTGAATTTTTTTCCACTAATCTCCCTGAAATCAAAAGAAATCTGGTTATTTTACGTTAAAATATTACAAGAAAATCATATTTCTTAAATAACTACAAATTAAACTTTTACTTTATATTATAGTCAAAACTTAAAATGCATACAAGCAATTAAGTTAAAGTCTTTAATTAAGAAGCTGTTTAAAAATAAAGCACAATGGTTACGGACAAGTCATTGATAACGTGGATCTTCTGCTATTTTTATCTCAATAGCT
>JALZUU010000246.1 GCA_023300665.1 Saprospiraceae bacterium
GTAATTGAAATAGCGAAAGAAGCTGGAGCTGCTATTCAAGAGATTTATGAAAAAAGTGAAGGTATAAAAATAGAGAAGAAATCAGATAATTCGCCACTGACGATCGCAGATCGTACGGCCAACAAAATTATCTGTGATGCATTGGAGCAATTACCTGTTCGCTATCCAATTATTTCAGAGGAAAATAAGGCGATTCCTTACGAGGAACGCAAAGATTTTGAATATACTTGGTTAGTTGATCCTTTGGATGGAACTAAAGAGTTTATCAAAAGAAACGGGGAATTTACCGTCAATATCGCGCTGATCCACCAACAGCAGATCGTTCTCGGAGTGGTCTATGCTTCAGATCGAGATGAAATGTATTGGGCGGTTAAAGGAGAAGGAGCCTATCAAGTCATTGACGGGAAAGACGTAAAATTATCTGCTAAAGACTTTACGATGAAAGATGATGGCTTAAAAGTAGTTTGCTCACGATCTCACCTTAACGAAGGTACGCAAGCTTTTGTCGATGCGCTAGCTAATCCAGAATTGGTTGCAACAGGTAGTTCGCTTAAATTTTTAATTATTGCGGCTGGACAGGCACATGTATATCCAAGATTGGCACCAACCATGGAATGGGATACAGGAGCTGCACAGGTGATTTTAGAAGAAGCGGGCGGTAGTGTGATTGATCATACCACCAACAAACCACTTCTTTATAATAAAGAGAATTTATTGAATCCACATTTTGTGGGATACGGAAATAAAAAAGAGCTAGTATAATTTATTAGTTTCTTGATCAGAAAAAATCCGTTGATTTTCGTAATGAAATCAACGGATTTTTTTAAACAGCTTCTATATTTAAGGTTTTCTAATTAACTTCCTACGCGTTTTGATTCTTCTTCAATTCCAGTCTTACGTTTTCGAGATTTTACTTTTTGATTTCCAAAATTATAACTCAAGCTCAGACTGACTCGACGACTGTCCCAATTCCCACTTCCAGTGGAAACCAATCCATCAAATTCAGAACGTCCCGACCAACCTGACTGGTAAAAAAGATCGTTGGCACTAACGCGAACATTGAGTTGATCGTTTAAGAATTTTTTCTGTAATCCTATATTCAAACTCCAACTAGAATCATATCTAAAGACACCACCCCAAACACCTGGTCCACCATACCAACCGCTGATTTCTCCTTTAAAACCTTTAGGCAAAGAGAAAGTATGTTGTTGAAAAGTATTATAAGTAAAGGCTTTTACATCGACCACTGCGCCGTCTCCGTAGTCCGCTTGGTTATTGATATAAGAGGCGCTAGCATTGATAAAAACACTCCACCATTTGTTTACTTGAACAGGGGCACTGGCGTTAAAATTCACGACGGTCTGGGAGGCCAAATTATTCCAAGTAATAGAGCTCGCACGAGGATCATCATCAGAAGGTGCAATCAAGCGAGTAATCTGGTCACTTGTTTTGCTATAAGCGAGCTTAAAATTATAACGGTAAGCGAGGGTATATCCTAGTTCAAGGTTGTTGACTATTTCTGGAAGTAGATTTGGATTTCCTTTTTCTGAACTTAATTCGCTTGATTTATTTTCAAAAGGATTTAAGACATTATAATCAGGTCGGTTGATTCGACGACCATAATTTAGAGAAAAAACATTGGTTGGATTCATCTGCCAAGTAAGTCCAGCATTTGGAAACCAGCTGAGATAATTTTGTTCTACTGGAGGTTCTTGATTTTCTGTAGCAAAAGCAGTTAATTCTCCTCTAGCGTCTGTTAATTCAGTTCTTAAACCTGCTGTAAAACTCCATTTTTGATTGATCGGTTGTGCATAAGTTACATAAGCAGCATAAACTGTTTCGTCGTATTCAAATTCATTTGACCTTCTATTATCTTGAATTTGTTGACCATTAATTTCATCAGCAACTAAAAAGGTATTATCGGATACCACTTTACTAAATTTAGTTCCTAATCCTAGTTTTCCTTTTAAGACTTCTTGTTCATAATCTGCTTTAAAGGTATAAATATCAATCTCGGAAGGGGTATCAAAAATATTGATTATCTCGGTCAGTAATAGTTCTTCTTTTTGATCAAAATAACGATTTGGTTGTCGTTGATTATTAGTCAATGTATAATTTCCGTAATCGGCATCAATGTTTAAGGAGCGGCCTGATTTATTAGAAAATCTATAATTTAGATTAAATGTATTTTGATTTCGATTGCTGTTACCAATAACATTGGCTAATAGGATGCTATCAATTTCGGTTTGCGCATCGTCAGGTGAAATCTCAATTCGATTTTCACTATCCTGATCATTATTTGCATAATTTCCTCCTACTAAGAAACCAAGGGTTTGATTTTTACCAATGAAAAAATCAGTTCCTACTCGATAATTAATATTATTATTCGAATTTTCCATGTTGTTCCTTTCATTTAGAAAGAGTTCATTTTGTGTACTTTCAAAAAGCATGGTGTTAAATCGATTTCCTCCGTTGTAACCAGCTGAGGCAAAAGCATTCATTTTTTTATTTCTATAATTCGCTGAACCTCCCAAATTATATTGAAAGAGACGTCCTTTACTTCCCGTTGCATTTACAGATCCATTGGCACCCAAATTCTCATCTTTTTTGAGACGAATATCGATGATACCTGCATTTCCTTCTGCCTCATATTTTGCGCCTGGATTGGTAATAATATCAAATCGGTCAATCTGATCGGCAGGTAAATTTTCCAGATAAGCTTTAAGGTCAGCCCCTGTCAACGGCAGTCGCTTTCCATCCACATAAAGCAGTACACCAGCACGTCCGAGCACGTTGATATTATCGTTGTTGTCCACTAATACACCCGGTGCTTTGCGAAGCAATTCGATGGCATCTGAACCCGTGCTATTGATCGTACCTTGTACGTTAAAAACCGTCCGATCTGGCTTGACTTCGACCATTGCTCGTGTAGCGGTAACGGTAGCCCCAGCTAATTCGATTGTCGTAGCTTGAAAGGCAAGCACACCCAACTCAAGGGTTTGATCATTGGTCAATATTAGGTCTGTTTTTTTCAAATCAGCTAGACCAACGTAGGTGGCTACCAAATAATAATTACCTGCATTTAGCCCATTGAATCGAAACTTTCCTTCTTCGTCCGAAGGCTCTACTTTTACCAAACTACTATCAGCCGATTGATAAAGGATGATATTTGAAAATTGTACTGGTTCCTCTTGATCATCTTGTAAAATTCCGGTGATAGAAGCATTTTGTGCTTGTAAAAGGATAAAAGAACAAGAAAGTAAAAGTGTAAAAAGATTTTTCATTTTTTATTAAATCGTTGAATTATTGGATGTTACCTATCTTCCTATTTAGGAAGATCGTTTTTGAATAGATTATTTTATTGTGAAACAAAGATGTACTATTATACACTCTGAAAGAAGTTATTCTAGATAAAAAGACATACTTCGTCGACCAACGTTGCGTGGTGGTGCACTTATAATTATTGAAAATATTGGGGAATTAAAATAATAGGCATGTCCTGCCGAAGCATACCTAGCAAAAGCGATTTTAAATCACTTTTTTCGTTCGGTCACAAAAAGAACTAAATCCTCTAATGCGTCTCGAATTTCATTTTCTGGAAAAGTATGTAATAGATTAAACGCTTCTTGTCGATAACGATGCATTGCCTCTTCGGCATATTCTAATCCACCGCTTTTTCGAACAAATTCGATGACTTCCCGCACTTTATCTGGGTTTTCGTTATGACGTTTTACGTTATTGATAATTCGGCGACGGTCGGTTTTACT
>JALZUU010000247.1 GCA_023300665.1 Saprospiraceae bacterium
TTGAATTAGATGGAACCGTTTCTACTATTGCTGGTAGTGCGGGTGTCAGTGGAGACCAAGACGGCGACTCAGCAACTGCTTTATTCAACGAACCTTGGGGACTCTGTGTTGGACCAGAAGGAAATGTCTGGGTGGCTGATACTCGTAACAATAAGATTCGAAAAATTACACCGGAAGGAATTGTATCCACCGTAGCAGGTTCTGGAAATTATGGAACCTCAAATGGAATTGGAGTGACAGCAACTTTTGGAAATCCTACTGGAATTGAAATAGATGCAGATGGAAATATTTATGTAGCCGATCACCTAACACATATTATCCGAAAAATTGACGCCTTCGGTTTCGTTACTACGCTCGCTGGGCAACCATATCAAATGGGCGATACCGATGGAATTGGCAATCAGGCTTCTTTTCGTAGACCTTACGGATTGACACTTGACAATGATGGAAATATTTTAGTAGCAGACGAATGGAATCATAAAATTAGAAAAATTACCCCAACAGGTGAAGTGACTACCGTGGCTGGAACTGGCCTCGTAGGACATCAAAATGGACCAGCAGCATCTGCTGAATTTAACTATCCGTGGGATATGACCGTAGACTCTCTAGGAAATATCTTTGTAGCAGATGGATATAATTGTTTGATTCGAAAAATTTCGACAGCAGGACAAGTTGCTACTTATGCTGGCACTTTACATGTAACAGGTGCTACCGATGGCGAAGGCACCAACGCTACTTTTAGTGGTGCTACCGCTATTGATTTTTCTCCAACCACGAAAGAAATTTATATTGGGGATGCTTACAATAACTTAGTGCGAAAGATTACTGATTTAGAACAAGATATTTCTATCAATTTATCTTCGGGCAATCCAGTCATTTGTCAAGGTGAACCTATTGTTATCAACGCCTTTCCAAACATTTATAATACTTACCATTTTTATTTGAATGATCAAATTGTACAAAGCAATTCTAATCCAGTTTTTGAAACAAATGAATTGACGCCTGGCTTCCACACCATTCAGGTTTTAGTAACAGATCAAACGGGAACTTCTTCTTCCAATGAAGTCACTGTTCAAGTTCGTGCCGCCAGTGTACCAACAATTTCGGTGGTCGGTCCAACTCAGTTTTTTGAAGGAGATTCGGTCCAATTAATTGCTAGTTTTGGAGAACACTATTTTTGGTCTACCGGAGCAATTACACCAACCATTACCGTAAAGACTGCTGGTTCTTATAGGGTGGAAGTTGAAGATCAAAACGGTTGCACTGGAACTTCTCTCCCCATTGAAGTCCTAGTTCAAAATAACCCTGAATCAGCACTGATTACCATAGAAGGTACGCCTATTTTTTGCGAAAATGAAAAGCCCATTTTAAATTCAAGTGCGCTTGAAAATAATCAATGGTTAAAAGATGGTTGGGCCATAAATGATGCAACCGATGATTCTTTTTTAGTAGAAACTTCAGGAACCTACCAAGTGCAAGTGACCCATCCATCTGGCATCATTACCATTTCAGAACCAATAACCCTTACGGCTTTACCAAGCTTACCAGTTGATTTTTCTGTTTCAGAAATTCAAGGAACCACGCTGGATAGTTTTAGTTTTCAAATTGAAAATGAAAATATTTCTAGTGCAACCTGGAATTTTGGAGATGGAAATATTTCAGAAAACATTCACCCAAATCATCTTTACAAAACAGAAGGTTTATACTCAGTTGGGTTAGAAGCAATAGATCAGAATGGTTGTCGAGATACATTGATACAAACAGATTTCATTTTAGTAAAAAATAATACAGTCGATTCCACCAACCTAAATTCAGGAGTCAACAACCCAAATACAGACCTATTCATTCCCAGTGCGTTCACCCCAAATGGCGATGGAGAAAATGATCAACTCTTGGTTCGAGGTCAAAATATTCAAGATTTAAATTTTATGATTTTCAATCAATGGGGAGAAATGATTTTTCAATCTTTTTCACAAACATTCGGGTGGGACGGAACCGTAAATGAGACGGCTGCTCAAATTGGAAACTATGTATTTCTTATTGAATATATCGACCAAAATGGTTTACAAAAAAAATATTCAGGACATGTTACGCTTCTTAAATAGAACAATTGAGTAGTAAGTATTTTTTATGTCAGTTGGCTGGTTGGCCTGCTGGATAGTTAGCTTCCTTCTACCGCATTTTACGAATAAGGGAAGCTAACTAGCAAAAAAAATCACCGAACCACTACTTAATAAATAAAATTAAAATAATACAATATAAACATTATGAAAAGCGCCATTTTATTAAACATCTTCCTTTATTTAGTATTTTTTGCTAACGGGCAAGATCTTCATTTTTCTCAAAATGACTTGAATGCTTCCATGCGAAATCCGGCTACCATTGGAAATATAAAATTCGATCACCAACTAACCGCTAGTTATCGTTCACAGTGGTCGAGCATTCCTAGTGCGTATCGAAATATCGTTTTAGCCTATCAACAAAAAGGAAAAAGATTTTCTTGGGGTACTCAATTGCTCCACAATGATGCGGGCAAAGCATCCTTAAAATCCACGCAAGCTATGATAAATTTAGCCTATCGAAAAAGCTTATCTGGCCAAGGAGAATTTTTATCCATTGGTGCAAGTGGAGGTTTGATACAACAAAGGTTTGATCCTACACTTTTTTCTTTTGACAATCAATATTCAACAGAAAATGGGTTTGATGCTTCGTCCTCCAACAAGGAATCTTTTTTAAAAACAACCCAATTTTTACCAAGTGCAACAGTTGGTATTTTTATTCAAAAAAACTTTAATAAGGTTAAAGGATCTGGTGGATTATCCTTTGCGCACCTCAACGAACCCAATAGTCAATTTTATAATTCATTGGATGAAAAATATGCGATGCGAACCTCTATTTTTGCCAATGCATCATTTCCAATTAAAGAAGGATTAGATCTTGATTTTTACACTATATGGAATAAACAATCGGTGGCCACCGAAACAACTTTAGGTACTAAATTAAAGTATCAATTAAACAAAGAAAATATTTTGAGTGGTGGAATATCTAATCGACTTAATGACGCTTGGATATTGGAAGCTGGTATTAGCTTTTCCGAAAGTGCTTTGACAATTAGTTATGACCTCAATAATTCTTTGCTAAATACGGCCACCCAAACAAAAGGAGCTTGGGAATTAACCTATACATATCAATTTAATAAAAAGAAAAAACCCATTGCCTTCAATGCTAATTTCGAACACTTAAATGAGAAACCAGAAAAAAAATTAATAGACCAAAAAATACTAGATAGTGATAAAGATGGTATCGGAGATGATATTGACGCTTGCCCTCATTTATATGGAGAAAAAGAAAACAATGGTTGTCCAACCAACCATAAAGATTCAGACTACGA
>JALZUU010000248.1 GCA_023300665.1 Saprospiraceae bacterium
CTGATTTGAATTGGGTAAGACTAGTCGATAGAAGCATCTGGTTGATCTTCTGATTGTCGTACTAAGGAAGTTTTGCTGGCCTCGATAAAATCGTCTGGAACGTAAATCACTACATTGGTATATTCGTAGCAAGTCAATTCTTTAAATTTAATCGATTTTCGTACTTTATCTTTGGCAACCAATGAGAAGCTTTCTCCCGAGGCAGTACCTTCTAATTCGTAGCGACCATCTTTGAGGTAATAATTCAGAATACTTGGTTTAGCATCAGAAAGTTCAATGTAGGTTTTAGACATCAAGGTATTACCCGCCCATTTCACGATCTCATAATCACCTGCTAAATCGAGGTTGATTGATTGAACTTCATCAATCTCAAAGGTTTGGTGGACCGTTTCTTTGAGTTGTGCAGAAAGGGTTGTTCCAAAAGAAACGGTTAATAATACCAGAAAAAGTTTTACAAAGTTCATGCGTTATTCTTAATAATCAGGTAGTTGTTTTTTTACCTATTCAATATAGGTGCAAAAACCATACGAATTTGAACTGTCACTAGGTGCAATTTATTGTTATTATTCCTAAATATCAAAAGGGATACCGCTAAAAGTGGTATCCCTTTTCCATTATCTAGTTAAATGTTTCTTAAAATGTTGTTACTTCAGCTGGTTTTGCGAGATCAGAAGCCGCTTCACCACCATAACTTACCGTTACGCCTTCAGGCACATAAACCACGTAAGAGACGTTTTCTATGAGTGATTTACCACGGACTGTAATTTTCCGAGCGAGTGCAGGTGAAGAAACGATCAAGCTATTTTCTGCTTCTTCTAGTGCTAAGTTATAGCGACCAGCAGTAATTAAAGACTTAAGCATCGCATTTGAACCATTGACTCCGATGAGCATTTGGATACGCATAATCTCGCCAGCGCGTTCTTTTACTTCAATATCACCTTCTAAGTTAAGGGTAACTTGTGTATTTCCTTTTAAATTAAAGGACTTTACAAGGGTTTTTTCTACGTTTGTTTGGGCAATAACCAAAACAGTGGTTAGGAAAAAACAGCTTAGAGTTAGTTGTAACTTTTTCATAAGACCTATTTTTTGGGTGAATGTATTCTAGTTGGGTCTATCTTCCTCTTTGTATATCTATCTTAAATATACGTTTTTCTGAGCAAAAAGTCAACCAACATTCAGCTTTATATAAAAAAAATATTCTATTTAATAGCGTTTCTAATACGCATCAATTTCACTAATAAGGTTTCCATTTTTTCTAGTGGTAACATATTCGCACCATCAGATTTTGCAGAAGCTGGGTCGGGATGTGTTTCTAAAAAGAGTCCATCTACTCCCACAGCGATACCTGCTTTAGCAACCGTCTCAATCAAGGCCGGTTTCCCTCCTGTAACGCCACTACTTTGGTTAGGCTGTTGCAACGAGTGTGTACAATCAAGAGTCACTTTGCTGCCTAAACGCTGCATGATGGGAATTCCGCGGTAGTCCACCACTAAGTCTTGATATCCCATCATCGTCCCTCTTTCAGTCAACATTACCTGTGTATTTCCTGAGTCTACGACTTTTTGGCGTGCAAAAGCCATTGCTTCAGGGCTTAAAAACTGCCCCTTTTTAATGTTGACTACTTTTCCGGTTTTTGCTGCAGCCACCAAAAGGTTGGTCTGACGACATAGAAATGCGGGTATTTGTAGTATGTCAACATGTTCTGCAGCCAAGACAGCTTCTTCATCAGAATGAATATCTGTGGTAACAGGAACTGCTAATTCTCGACGAATAGCAGATAAAATTTCAAGTGCCTTTTGATCTCCAATTCCGGTAAAAGAATCCAGTCTAGACCGGTTTGCTTTACGATAAGAACCTTTGAAAATAAAAGGAAGTTCCAATCGTGTGGTTATTTCCTTTAATTTTTCGGCAATTTGGAAAGCCATATCTCGTCCTTCGATCGCACAAGGACCTGCAATTAGATAAAACTGACCTTTGTCAGCAAATTTTATTTGTGGTATCAAATTCAGATCCATAAGAACGAGGGTTTTCAGGGTGCAAATTTAATATGAATAACAATTGCACACAAGAATTGTTATAAAATATTATTCCAAAAAACAAGAAATTTAAATGATCAAATAGAATTTTATTTTAAAAAATTTATTAAAACAAAACAATATACTATTTACTTCATCTAAACCCTCTCCTATAATCGGTTAAAAAAAATAAATAATAACAAATATTTTTTTTCAAAAAAAAGCAAATAATAGCCTATTATTCTCCAATATCTTCATTCCATAGTTGAGGATGGTCTTTAATAAACTGTTTCATCAGGTCTTTACAATCTGAATTATCCATTCGAATCAGCTCTACCCCATTTTGGCTTAGCCAATTTTCTGCTCCCATAAAGGTTTTGTTTTCTCCGATTACTACTCTAGGAATCCCATATAATAGAATCGCACCGCTACACATTGAACAAGGCGATAAGGTCGTGTAGATCGTACATTCCTGATAGACCTTAGCAGATTGACGGCCTGCATTTTCTAGTGCATCCATTTCTCCATGTAAGACCACACTCCCCGATTGAACCCGTCGGTTGTGTCCACGGCCGATAATAACGCCTTTGTGTACGAGAATACTCCCAATTGGTATGCCACCTTCTGATTGTCCTTTACGAGCCTCTGCAACTGCTTCAGAGAGAAAGTATTGATGATCCTCCATATTTTTTAAGATTTAAAGTTTAGTTGTGCACTCATTGATTAATACCAAAATGCCATTAAAAACGCTGCATAAGAATTGAATCTATGAGACTGTTAAAAAAAATACCTCGCTGCTTTTGGCAACGAGGTATAATGATAAGAATTTTATTCTTAAGTTATTTATTGTTTAACTACTTGTAATAATCGATTAATCCCTTCATCCATCAAGCGTACATAGTACACTCCCTTAGGATAAGCATCTAGCGATATTAATCCAGTATAAACACCATCATAACGAGTAATAGAAGATTGATATAACATCTTACCTTCTGTTGTCAGAATTTGATAGGGTAAGAAAACACTTGTTCGATCAAGTCCTGTGAGATTCACTCTAAATATTCCATCTGTTGGATTAGGCATAATCTCGATGATTTGTCCCGCGATTGTAGCAGACGTATTCACGGTCATGTCGATTTCAAAGTTAGTACTAGACTGACATTCATTAGCATCTCTAACAGTAATAGAATAATTTCCTATTGGTAGATTATCAAAAAACGGATCATCTTGGAAAGTATTTCCATTATCAATTGAATAAGTAAAAGGTGGTGTTCCTCCGTTTGTAGTCACTGTGATGCTTCCATCATCTGCTCCACCGCTAGTTGCATTTTCAATATCTACTAGAATCTCAATTACACAATCAAGGATGACAACTGTTTCTTGTATCTCACAACCATTAGCATCTCGAATAATCACGTTGTAGTCTCCTGCAATTAATCCCTGATATAAAGTAGTACTCGTAAAAGTATCTCCTCCATCAATACTTATCTCATAAGGAGCAGTACCATTGGCTGGAGAAATCAATAAAGCACCATTTCCACCATTTCCTGTTTCATTTGAAATTAAAAATTCACCAGTGAGTGTACACATAAAAGTAGCACAAAATGCCATCTCCTCTCCTGTTCCAAAAGTACCATCGCTATTTGCAAGTACCGCTCCTTCATCATTTATAATTTCATAATTTCCATTTCCTGTATTACCACAACAAATTCCATCTCCATATGTATCTTGGATACTAAAAGTATAACAAGCATTTGGATCAAGGCAAAAGTTTTCAGTGATTAATTGACCAGCGGTATTATAAGGACCTCCTTGAAATAATTCAACATCGTTGTCATCAAGAAGTGTCCAAGTAGTTTCTCCTGGGAAATTATCTAACAAAAGATTTAAAGTAATAATCTCTCCGTTCTCAACAAAAGTGAAATTACTTGATCGTCCATCGTTACTCATTTCTTGATCCACTTCTCCACTTGGATTAGCAACCGACACAAGAATTTCATTCTCCCCATCAACAAAACCAGTAAGCGTTAGATCAATATTTTCACTTTCACCAAGTGGAATATTACCTGTCCATGGAATGGTACTATCCACCATACCGTTCAAGGTTACTGTGATGTCTGCGCTTGTAAGATCGACTGTTCCAAAATTTGTCAGAGTAGCCTGAAAATCGACAGGAGATTCACAACTAAAACTAGGCAATTCTGGTAATGCAGTAATCCCAGCATCAAATCGCGGTAAATGACTAACCACGGTTCTAATCGTATCATTAAGGATTGCATTATCACCCGCTAAAGCGGTAAATAATTTAAAGTTGTAACTTCTTATTTCAGACATATTTACGGTAGGAGTAAAGGTGTGTGTATAAGTAGCATCTGGAAACAATTCAAAAGTTACATCTTCTGAAACAGCGGAACCATTTTCAAAAACATATCCTACGGAAAAAGTAGATATCGTATCTAATCCAAAATTCTTAACCTCAACTTCTACCGTCTCAGTAGCAGTAAGTAAAGCAGCATTCTCTGGGCTAGCTAGGGCAACAGGTCCAATATCAATGGTATCTTTTCGAAGTTCAAAAGCTGCGATTCGGGTATTAGATCTACCATTTCCACCACCTGCATATTCGGTAGTAAACCAGAAAGTACGATCATTTGCAGGATCAATACTCATATGTGCATAATCACCAAATCGACCATTTGCATTAATTGCATTTTGTCCTTCTACTAGTGTAAATTCTTGTACTGTCATTTCACCCAACGGATCACTCGCTCGTCTTCCAGTAAAGCGAACACCTACGAACATATCAGGACTCGTAACATTATAAGCCAGACCGATATTTCCATTACCATCCATGGCCATTGATCCCATGAAACGATCTAATCCATCATCAGGAGCGAAAGTACCTTCTTGATAAATTGACCAATCAGTTTCACCTGCGTTTCGTCGAATTTCCATCCAACGAATACCAGAAAGATTTGCTCCACCTGTAACGTCTGTAATGAAATTTAATATCACAGTTTCAAAACCACCAAAGTTTCGGTAGTGTGCTTGATTCATAATAGTTTCTGGAAGTCCATCGACTCCCTGACCATTTAATTGAGGCATACATGCGAAACCAGGTCCTGCAGCAGAACAAGGGTTGGTATCATAAGGAGTTGTCACCAAACTTTGCACACTCATGGTTGTGTTAGCTGCGTTAGCAAAATCAATTTCAAATGAATAGATATCGATTTGATCTTCCGCTGAGCTTCCCCAAGCATCGTCAGAAAGGCTAAGAATCATAGGATTTGAATTCGCATTCGGAGGAGTTAGTCCAGACCAATCTACAGGTGTGTCCACCTGAAATCCAGGGCCACCAGCTGCACCTGGAAGTTGAATTCGTTGTATGTCAACGGTAGCTGCTTCTGCTATAACTGCTGCTCGATCAATAAAATAAGCAGGAGAATTTGCAGGTCCTTGTTCATTGGTTGTTACAACATAAGAATTATCCCAGATACTAAATTTTGGATAATCTGGGAAGTTAGGAGTAGCAAAATTATAAGCCGTATATCCTCCCATTGGATCACTATCGTCAGAAATAGCCAACAATAACTGGTTACCAGCTGGAAATTCTGTGATTATCCAACGACCAACTTCTTGATCAAAAAGGATAATTGGGTCACCTCGAGAAGTAAAACCGATGCTACTCCAAATAGTATTTGCGGTAAAAGTATTCGTGAGTGTTCCGTCTTTCTCATAAACTGCTAATGTAGTAGCATTAATTGCTTGTAAATAATGATCTGTTCCGATATCACCAGAAGGATCATTAGGAGAGAAACCAGAGGTGATTCCATCTATATTTACAAGTGGTTCTACGACAACATCCCCATTTGTACGATTAAAACCGTATTGACGAATTGCATCAGGGCCTTGTGGTTGAGCATTAGCAACGGTACTAACGTACTTACCTCGACCGGCAAAATTGTTAGGGGCTTTATGATTTGCCTTAACTAGTTTCTTTTTTTCACTAGAAGTTACTCCAAGAGGTATTAAGGTACGAATAGGTGGTATAACCCCAACTTTTTCGGCCTGCGTAACCGAAACTTCTGTAGGGATGACCCTCGTGTTTTGAGCATTGGACCATAAGGGCAATAAACCTACTATAAATAGCAGTCCAAAAAGTAATTGATTTCTTTTCATAAGTCTGGTGTAAGATAGAAAGATTGATAAAATGTATTGATATATTTTAAAACTGAAGCACCATGATTATAGATTAAGTGCTCGATTTCAAATACTGAAGCTGTTTAAAAACGATTTCACAATATAAAACAAATAAGATAGTAATTATACGATAAGATTGAATAATCAGTGAGGCTTATTTAAATTTTCATAGTTCTGCGAAATTGAGTCAATTTTGTTTCCAATGAATGGTAAGCTCTGAACCAAAAAGTGGATGGATTGAGGATAAAAATTGACTAATCAGACCAATTAATGACTTGATTAGTCAATTTTTTCAAATCTCTACAAAACTAAAGTTTGTTTAAGCAAAAAAAACATCTTTGCAGATTTAAATATTCTTTTTTGTCGTGAATATTCCAAACTTGATCTTATCCTAAGATACTATTGTTTCAAAACATTACGTGTTTAAGAATGTTCACATACTTCTGGTCATTTTATTCTGACAATTTGACGATGGGAAAAAGTTCTTTGAGATGTTCAGATTTAAATTTTAAAAAATACAATCCAACTGGCTGTGCCGTAAGAGAAACTAATCCTTGATAGCTTTCGTCATATTTTGGAATCTTAACTGTTTGAATTCGTTTTCCAAGAATATCAAAAATCTGTAATTCTAGGTTGTGTGCATTTTCTGGTAAACCCGAAATATTTACTTGAAAAACACCACGGGTAGGATTGGGATAAATCTGAACCTCTGCTGCTTCTACAGTAGGAGTAGTACTCGTGGTCTGGCCCAATTGGATAGATTCTGTATAATCACAATTATTTTGATCGCGAACGACAACGTGGTAAGTTCCTGGATTTAAGGCAGTAAAAAGATTACTTGTTTGAAAAGAATTGCCATTATCTACACTGTAAGAATAAGGCGCCAATCCATTTGATGGTTGAATGAAGATAACTCCGTTTGGATTAGATGGTGTTGGATCAGAGGTATTTATTTCGGCAGAAATTAAACAGGTGAATTCTACACAAAAATCGAATACTTCTGTAACTGCTATATTGCCTAACCCTTGTAATAAGGTGTTGTCATTAGCATCTTTTAACGAATAATTTCCTTGTCCGTTATTACAACAAAAACCATCACCATAACTATCATTTAGGGTTAATTTATAACATTGTCGAGGGTCTAGGCACCAAGTTTCGCTGACTGTTGAAAACGGAGTCGTATAAGGCCCACCACTAAATAAAATAGTACCTTGAACATCTTTTAGTGTCCAAGTAGTTTCATTAGGAAATTCATCTAAGGTGAGGTTCAAAGTAATATCCATTTCTTCTCCTGACACTGCAAACCCTTGGCTCATTCCGTTGTTTTCTGGACGTTGGTCTTCTACTCCATTCGGATTATAAGCTCTGAGAGATAATTCATTTGGTCCTTCTATTAAGTTTTCTACTAAAATAGATTGGCTCACACTATTTCCGGGTGTTAAGGTTCCTTGCCAGACAAGATTGTTAACAACCTCTCCATTTAGTTTAACTTCAATTGAAACTTCGGTGAGCGTTGTTGTTCCAAAATTAAAGAAATCATATTCCGCAGTGATACTATCATTACAGCTATAAACTTCTAATCCTCGAAGGTCTATTATTCCTGTGTCAAATTCAGGTAGTTTAGAAACGGTAACGTTAACGGTATCATTTCCAATAGCCTTATCTAAACTAGTATTTGTAAATATTTTAAAATTATAAGCTCCAATTTCTGACATTTCCACCGTTGGGGTAAAAGTATGTAGATAACTAGCACCCGGAGTAATGATGGTATTTACAGATGAGATTACAGGAGGTTCATTTTCAAAAATATATCCCACATTAAAACCAGCAACAGATGCTAATCCAAGATTTTTCACTCGTACTTTTACTGTTTCTGCATCGGTTAAGGCAGGACTATTTTGTGGTGACTCTAATACAAATGGTCCAATATCAAAAGTATCTTTTTCGATTTGAAATCCTGCGATACGAGTGGCCCATCCTTCAGAAGTTACGTAATGCCCTGTAAACCAAAAGCTTCGATTATCTAAAGGATCAACCCCCATATGAGCGTAGTCTCCAAAACGGTCATTATTTGTAGCACCACTACCTTCCACTAAAATGTATTCCTCAATGGTCATTTCACCCAATGGATCGGTATCTAATCGTCCAGTAAACCGCAGCCCTGGATAAGTACTTGCACTCGAAACGGAATATCCCAATCCAATATTTCCTCCTCCATCGATGGCAATCGCTCCCATAAATCGGTGTAGACCATCATTGGGTGCGAAGGTACCTTCTTGATATAAAGTCCAATCTGTTCCTGGTTCCCGTCGCAATTCCATCCAACGAATACCAGAACGATTATTGCCTGTTGCATCTGTAATAAAGTTTAAAACGATACTCTCGTGTGCCTCAAAACTTCGGTAATGAGGTTGGTTCATAATGACCTCAGGAAGACCGTCTATCCCTTGACCACCTAATTGAGGAATGCATTCAAATCCAGATCCAGACAAGGCGCAAGGATTACTATCAAAAGCTGCAGTAGGTATCTCTGTTACTGTAAAACCGGTGTTATTAGGTTCTGCAAAATCTACAGAAACTGTGATTAATTCTATCTGATCCGTATTCCCTTGTCCCCAAGCATCATCTTTTAGTGCCAATAAGATAGGATCTCTTTGACCAATAGGTGGTAAGCCTCCAGTTATTTCAACTGGAACTGCGGTTAAAAATCCGGGGCCAATCGTTGGGCCAGGCAAAACCAATCGTTGAATAGAGACCTCTTCGGCTCCATTTAATAAAGCTGCTCGATCAATAAAATAAGCAGGTAGCTCATTAGAACCACCTTCGTTAGTCGTCAATACCAAGGCATCCGGCCAGATACTATATTTAGGATAATCAGGAAAATTTTGAGTACCAAAATTATAAACAGTCCAACTACCTAATGGGTCTGCATCTTGAGAAACGGCAATTAGTAATTGATTTCCTCCTTGGAAGTTGGGAAATTCTGTTAGAAACCAACGTTCTGCTTCCTGATCGTATAAAATGATCGGGTCTCCACCAGAACCAAAACCCAAACTAGCCCAAATAGTATTGGCAGCAATGGGTTCATTGAGGGCATTTCCTTGTTTGTCAAAAACCTGAATAAACGTAGTATTTACAACCTGTACATAATGATCCTTTCCTATATCTCCAACTGGATCTGGTATATTGGCATTTGAGATATCGGTGGCCATCCCATCCATATTAATGGTGGGCGTTACAACAACACTACTATTTAAGGTATTAGATGAAGTTTGCAAAACAGGGTCTGGACCCACGGGTAATGCGTTTGGATTTGGATCAGGACGACGTCCTCTTCCCATAAAATTAGGGATAAATTTCTTAGTTAGTTTTGCCTGTTTACGTCGCTCTTCACTGGTAGAGGCCATGGGCGCTAAGGAGCGTAAAGGAGTGGTTATTCCTATCTTTTTTGCATAGGTAATTTCAACAGGACTTGCTATTGAATTCTGGGCTTCCATTGTTAATACAAAAGAGAATAACATGCACCCAATACAAAACTTCTTTAAAATAGACATATATTTTAAATTAATTGTTTCTAATATTTGAGTAGATTATCTCATAGATAGAACCACCAAACTAAAGCTTATCTTTAGACAAATTTAGCGCGTGTACATTAAATACGTTCTTTTTACTTATATGTTTTAAAAAAATAAAATAAAGCAAGGTTAGCTTTTCATATATTCCCAAGCAGATTGGTATTGCCCTTTGGTTTCGGCATATTCGATAAATTTTTGGTAGAACTCATCTGCCCCAATCGTCGCACTGTCACCAATTACGACTAGGTGTTTTTTAGCTCGAGTCAGGGCAACATTCATTCTTCGATAATCAGAGAGGAAACCTATTTCTGCTTTGTCGTTAGAACGGGTTAGGCTGATAAAGATGATTTCTCGTTCTTGCCCTTGGAAGGCGTCAACAGAATTGATAGAAAGGTAATCAGCAAAAGGGAGTAGTTCTTCATCTTCTTGAAAAAGCTGTTCAAGGTGTCGGGCTTGTTCTCGGTAAGGAGCGATGATCGCCATGCTCGGTATTGGAATTTCTTGTGCAGCCAGTTGTCCTGTAAATTTTAGAAAATATTCTCGTAAGATAAAGGCTTCTCCTTCGTTGTATCGGCTTTTGGTCTCAGGGTTAATGGCTTCATTAAATCCACATCCGGCAGTATCAATAAATAAGACAGGAGAAAGGTCCGTAATTCCAACTTCTTGGTCTACTACTTGAGGGGCTGCTTTTAGGTTATTTTCATAAAAAATAGTATTTGAAAAACCCATAATCGTCGGGTGCATCCGATATTGAATATCTAAAAAACTAGTAGGTTTTCCATCGCGCACCCATTTTTCTAAGAGGGTCATTCCCAGTCCTTTTTCTCTGGCTTCAGGAGATTTAATGACAGGAGGCAACTGAAAAGGATCGCCAGCTAAAATTACTTTTTGTACACGAATGAGTGGAATCCAAGTTGCTGGTTCGATCGCTTGGGCCGCCTCATCAATCACGACGGTTTTAAATTTCATATGTTGGAGACTATTACTCTGCGTGTTGACGAGCGTGCAGGCAATCACATCTGCTTGGAAGAGAATTTCATGCAGGAGTCTTTCTTCGAGCATCTTTGCGTAAGATTCTAGTTCTCGAGCTTCTTGGTAGTTTTCGTTGCGTTGAGAACGCTGCTTACTTCCAAAACGGCGTTTGAATTTACGGGCTCCTTTTCGTGCATTGGCAGCCTGTACTCGAAGTCGTTTGATATTTTTATGTTCGGGATGTTGTGCCAATCGACCGTCAAGGGTCATTGAAACTAATTGATCATTTACTCGAGATATATTTCCAATTCGTACAACATTAAGCCCTTGTGCTGCTAATCGTTCCACCATTAAATCTACCGCAGCATTACTCGAAGCGGTAACGAGGATATTCTTTTCTGTTTCTGCTAATAGTTTGATTGCGTGAACTAAAGTGGTCGTCTTTCCTGTGCCTGGAGGTCCATGAATAATCGCAACATCTTTGGCAGCTACGATTGATTGAACGGCTTGCTTTTGGGCATCGTTGAGTAGGTCGTGGTGTACTTCTCTGAATGGTGCAAATTCAGGGGCTACGTCTCCATAAAAGAGCTGCTTTAATTCGGTAAGTCGATCATCACTGGCTTTTAAAACGACCTTCATGGCTTTTTCCATTTCAAGATAGGTTCGTTCATCAAATAGCATTTCTACTGCCAATTGACCGTCGTTAATCCAATCAGGAATATCTTTATTATTGAGGATAATTTTCATTTTGTTTCGTTCGACAAAATGAATGATTCCACGTTGGGCATGGTTTCGGTTTTTACCATCTGTACTGGTATAAAATTCGATAGGAGATCCTGACCTTAAACGATGAGACTCGTTTAGTTGGGCGGTTCGTTCTACCGTAACAAAAGCTCGTTCACCGACCGTGTAGCCCGTTTTTAGGACATTTAGTGGATACCAACAAAGTCCTTTGTCTCGTCTTTCAGATTGCGTAAGCTTTAATACTTCTGCACGAAAACGTTCAAAGTCTGCTTCTTTTTCTTTTTGTAATAATTCTTGAAC
>JALZUU010000249.1 GCA_023300665.1 Saprospiraceae bacterium
ATTCTTCGGAATGTGGATTGACTGGGATGAAGATGGAATCTATGATGACTTCCATACTGGTTCGCAAGTAACCGCCAGCCCAGCTACTGCTACCGTAACGATTACCGCTCCTGCGGTTGTTGGTAATTCTGTCAACGTTCGATTAAGAGCGGATGATAATCCATTTGTATCCACTGACTTTGAAGGTGGAAAGACCAATGGAGAAGTCGAAGATTTTCAAGCACTCGTCGTACTACCCGTAACCTTGACGCATTTTTCTGGTCAAGCAAGTGGATGTCACACAGACCTAAGGTGGCATGCTGAAACAGAGGAAAATTTCTCTCACTATGATATCGAACGTAGTGGTGATGGTCGTCTGTTTACTACGATTGAAACCATCAAAGGAACGGGTAACACCAATACAGGTATCTGGTATACTTACACAGATAAAACTGCCAGCCAATTCAATTACTATCGTTTAAAGATGGTAGATTTAGATGGTAGCTATGAGTACTCTAAGATTATCAATGTAGATACTGATTGTACGAGCGATTACAAAATAGAATTATATCCAAATCCAACCAGTAGTAATATTGGTGTGGTGAACTTAAAGTTCTTTACAGAAGCAAATGAAGTACAGATTCAAGTAGTAGATATGCAAGGACGAACGATCAAGCAACTAAGCATTGGAGCTATTCGAGACAACATTAATTCACTGCAACTTGACATTACCGATTTACCGTCTGGCACTTACCACCTCAATATCTTAGGAGGGAAAGGAAAGGCAAGTACTAAGACATTTATTATTACAAACGAATAAAGTTAAGTAACTTTTTAAAGTTATAAAACTATAAACGACAGAAGCCATTCCAAATTAATTTTTGGGATGGCTTTTTTATTTTAATATTTCATTTAACATTTTGTGAATAGATATTCAACCTAGTAATTGGTATAGTAATTGACCTTATATTATATTATATTATATTATATTATATTCAATTTAAATATAATATTTTATCAATTGAAACCTCTTACCCAAATAACACTTTAGAAAAAATCAAAAATCACCATCTCTTTAACGACTGTTTAAACCGGAGAACTTATCGAATTATTGGTTAAGAACTTTTCTAAAAACACAATATTCACTCAACTCAAGACTCATAATAAAGATGCAAAATTCAGGAGAGAGAACAAGTCAATATGTAATTAATATTAATTTTTGTTGGTATTTTTTAGTACTATTTCTTATTCTTTCAAATAACACAAATATTTATTCACAAGTAATAAATTGGGGTCCAACAGTTCCAGCAACCTCCTCTAACAATCTTAATAGTTGTCATAGCAGTGAAGCGTTGTTAATTGAATTCACAAACGCTGCTGGACCACTAACAGATGTAATTTTAAACGTTCAATTAGGTACTGGGATCAATTATATTCCAGGTTCATTAGTAATCAACAATGGACCTACTACCATTGCTGAAGATGATATTACCAACTTAAACAATCCAACCTTTATAATTGGAGCGTTAGCTTCTCTGGAAGAAGTGACCATTTCTATTGATCGACAGGCAAATTGTGAGGCGCAAGATGCTAAAATAGGAGGGGAAACATTTCAAGATATTGTCACCATATATGAAAATGGCACCGAAGTTTCCTATTCTAATGGAGCAAGCAATGGAATAGCAGGATATGATATTATCTATGGTGCACTAAGTATAACGAATATTATTACAAATCCACCAGTTAATAATATAAACGGCTCTTCTCAGAGAAATATGATTATTACAAATGGGTCATTTGGTATAATTGATGAATTCTATTTTGCAGATATTTTTGATTCAGGAGCGTTGGACTTAAGTAATTTTGTTATCAATCCTTCTGGAATAAATTATACAATTCCCAGTGGGAATATTTATACCAATGGAGATTCTATAATAATTCATTTTACCTCTGCTGAAATAGCAGCTATAGATGGAAGTATTGGCTCAACTGGGAATGGAGATAGCTTTTTTGAAAAGGATGAAGAATTTACATTGAGCTATAACGTTTCTCCAAATAATTGTGGAATTAGCAATACTATTTCTTCTGAATTGATCGCATGGTGGGGTTGTTCTTACCAAGATAGATGTCAAATAGCAACCAGTAATTCAAGTATAGGGCTAAATAATAGTACCCCTGAAATCACCCTATCTAATCCAGTAGTTCCAAAAATCGACTTTTGTGATACCGTAACCTATAGCATCACATTGACCAATAGTTCACCCGAAACGATCCCAGCAGGTGGTAGCTTTGCTTCGGATGTAACCGCTATTTTAGGATTAAGAGCTAATGAGTCACCAATCGCAACCCTAGCAAATATGTCAATGTGGGGTTCAGAACGTTTTAATAATAAAATATTCACAAATCATAAATTAAATGGACATCCTGTTAATCTACCAACGATTGATGGATTGTTCTCTACCACTATTCCATATTTACCACCCAATTATTTTACAACAGATCCTGATGGACCAGGAGGATTAACGGATATAGATGGAGATGGTTTTTTTGATGACTTACCAAAAGACTCTGCCTTAGTAATTAGTTATGATGTTCATTTAATTCATCGAGATGTATCGTGTTCGTTAGGAAGAGCAGATTATGGTGTTTGGGAACATATTTCTGCTGATATAAGTTGGCATAACCAATGCGGAGTACTCATGTCGCCTAAAAGAAGACAATTCAGTTATACGAACATGATTCGTGATTACCTCAACACTACCTTCTTTGACTTCCCAGCAGATATTGATGATGGTCAAGACATAGATGTTGGAATCAGACCATATCTATTTACTGGTTATCGATGTAACGGAGAAGATCCATATAATAGTGGAGGAGTCGAATGGACCAAGATGCTTGTCTTACCTCCTGGATTTTCAATGCAGCCAGGTTATGATACAAATATTTATTCGGTCAGCAATGATACCGTAAAAGCTACGGGTCCTTACGTATACGACTGGACTTATTTTCCACTAAAATTTGATTGTACCGATTGGGATGGCGCTAATCCTGTGACATTACAATATAAAACAATATATGCTTGTTCTAACGGAACAGATATGTGTTTTGAGGAAGAGATTCATTGTTTTGATGCTACGATCGTTCCACATTGCCCATCTCCATGTACTGGTGTTAGTATTGAAAGTTTTGCAGCGAATCGAATCTCTGAAAGTTGGACAGACGATACAAAAACATCCTTAGTAGATTTAGACGATCCTGCTATTATAAAAGATTATGTTTATGCTTTAGACACCGTATCATTTGATGCGGTAGGAGTCATAAGTGATACAATGAGCAAAAACCTTCATATAAGGTTTAGCTATACGCCAGAAAATGGAGGAGACATATTTGATTATTTAGGTGGAGAAATTACCATCATTGATATTGATGGAGAATTTAATGGTGGAATGACTCATTATACATTTCCATTAAATTCTGGACCAGTGGTAACCAACCCTTCAGGGGATAGCTATGAAGCCGTTTTTGATCTATCTTCTTATCGAACATTAATTAATCCTAGTTATAAATATGGACAAAGTTCAACAGGCCCACCATCTTATGATTCAGATACCATAATAATTGCCGCAAAATATGTAATCAAAAGCTCCATAACAGGTGTTAATAATTATGCGGTCAATGATTTTAGAGCAAGGTACTTTATCATTGATTCCAATAATGAAGAAATGTCTTGTAACTCAAGAGGCACTCAATTAAATTACCAAAGACCTACTGCTACTGCTGGATTGTCAATTTCACATACTAATGGGTGTAATCCTGTTAGTCATAATTTTTTTCTCACTTTAAGATCAGCAACAGCCGATGATCATCCTGAAGAGTATCGTCCATCAAGAATGTTGGACTCTGCCTTCATGGTTATCCCTATAGGATGGGATATTGGTACTGTAAAATGGATAGATGGTAGCATCATGGACGCTACTGATTATTCATTTAGAGGAGATAGTGACACCCTTGTTCTTAGACGTCCTGCTGGCTATGCTGATCATGACAAAATTCAAACGTTTTTTCCAAGAATGGAAATAGAAATGTTCCCTAGTTGTGAAGCATCAAACGGAAATAATAACATCTTCTATACTGCTTATTTCAAAGACTTTGCATATCTAACAGATCCTTCAAGTCATGTTCCTAAGACTACAACAGACAACCGAGGATTCATCGTTTATACCGCACCAACCACCACAATCACTCCACTTAATCAATCAGCACCGGCATATCAAGATACTATCTCATGGGATGTAAGTATCTGTAACAGTACAAGTGATATGGATATTTCATACAACTGGTTATTATTAAATAGTAATTCAGGATTGATAACCATTGACAGTATCTATGATATAACTGGAGGAAGCTCAACTTTATTAATGGATAGTCTTACTACCTTAGGAAGTACTTACGTTGAAATTGAAAATTTAGACCGAGGAGATTGCAAAGATGTTAGAATTTTTGCTCGTTTTGCTTCATGCTCAATTGATACACTTTCAATAGAACAAGGTTGGTCTTGCATTGGATACCCCAATGTAGACCAAGCCGTAGGTTGTGCTGCTTCCAATGAAGTTTATGTGCTACCTCAACCTTCCCAAATATCTACTACCGTTACTCCATTAGCAAACACACCTGATGATCCTGCTAATCCAACAACTGGTAACTATGGTGATGCAACCATAAGTATGTGTGATCAATTTCCTGCTGAAGTTATTGTTGTAAATGCGCAACCTGGTTACTTATATGATCTTAACTTAGAACTACAAATACCATCAGCAGGAGCAGGTCTTAACTACGTTGCTGGAAGTGCAACAATTGAACTAGAAGGAGTAGATCCAGCCAATATGCCAAGAACAATTGGTGCAGCTGCAGAAGCCGCATTGGTTGCTGCAAGCGGGTCGAATAGTACAATATGGACCCTATCTCTGGCAGATTTAGATCCTACTAATTTTGGAAATAATGAAGGGTTAACTGGAACAACCGATGCCAGTCAAAATGAATTTATTATCAGATGGAAAATGGAAAGCACCTGTGAGTTATTATCAGGCGACAACTTTATTGTTGTTGTTAATGCTAATGAAGCATGCGGTAGCTCAGCACAAGGAAGTGGTGAACAAGTGAATGGTTATACATTAAACATTGACGGAGTAGTCGCTCCTTACTTTGTCAATATTACAAACACCATTACTCCTAACAACACTTTTGAAGGATGCAATGATAGCAAAAAAGTTGAAATTAATTTACTTTTATCTGGAGGCACCACAGGAATGACTGACTCACTAAAAGTTACTTTACCAGCAGGGACTACTTATGATGGTGGATATAACTGTAGTACACCAGGTAAATGTCCTTTATTTGTTAATAGCACAATAGTGAACGGCATCGAGACCGTTAATTTTAGCTACCCACCGGGACAAAATGGAGCGATTAATTTTGAATTTGATATTTCAACCAGCAACAGAGGAGCTTGTTCCACTAGTCAAAATTTATTGACCAAAAGTATCTCAGCCGTAGCAGGTTTGCCTTGCGGAACTGGTACTTGTGAAAGTACGTCGACGATTACTGGTCAAGAAGCTATTCCCATTATGGTAGAAAAACCAATACTAAATGTGGACATTCTGAATATGAGCTATATTTCAAGCTTACCAAATATTTCCATCGCTTATAGTGTTGAGTTAGAAAATACAGGCATAGATGCAACGCAAGATATCGTGGTGGAATTCTTTTGTCTAAATGCCGCTGGAGATGACATTACAGGAACGGCCATAGCCAAGGATACTTTATCAGGAGTATTCTTATCCAATACTTCTCAAATTTTATCAGGGGAATTTAATTCACCTTGCAGCTTTGGCACAGGGATCGTGGCAATGATTACACCAGCCTACGATAATTGCTATTGTGGTGCCTTAGATAATTTGACAGAAAAATCAGCCGGTCTAACTGAAATTCCACACGACATTGAACAGTTCTTATGTGATCCTTGTGATAATACTTGTGGATTATTTACCGATATAGATATGGATGGAATAGGAGATGTATGTGACTTGGATAATGATAATGATGGAATACTTGATACAGACGAACATGATTGTTCTGGTTTTGTGCCCCTTGATTTATCAACGATTATAGATGAAAATAATACAACAATTATAGATGAAGCTATTTCATCAAATCCATCTTCAACCAACTATTCTGCTGACCTAACAGCGTCTCATACTAGTACCTATATTTCAAGACCTCAAGGATTGGTAAATGGAGATTTAAGGCTTGGAAATAATGGCCCTGATGAGGTGACAGAATATCGTCTTGTTTTTGATCATCCTGTTTCAATTCGTTTGTCACAAGCAGAATTATCTGGTATTTTCGAGCAGCTTGAGTCTTGGACAATTACGACCGTCGGAGGTTCAATGATCGTAAATAATCCAGTTGTAAATGTTACGACTTCTAATTCTATTAATTGGAATGATACTGAATTAAATAATGTCGTTGGTAATGGAACAACTACTGTTTCATTTAACCCCAAATTGACAGGTAATGAAGGACACATTAGTGTGGTTGATTCGGAATGGAGTATTGTTGCAGATAAAATTTCTGAACTTACTATTCATTTTACAACTGCTAATCCAGACGCGAATCTTTCGCGTATTAAGATTTCTGCCAATTGTGTACCCTTAGATACCGATGCTGATGGCATACCAAATCATTTAGATCTCGACTCTGATAATGATGGCTGCCCAGATGCCTTAGAAGGAGACGGTAACTTTACCTTTACTGATATTCAAAATAATATCTTAACTGGAGGCGTAGATGCGAATGGTATTCCAATCATAGCTACTACAGGACAAACGATAGGATCTTCTCAAGATGCTTCTCAACTAGGAAGCCCCTGTACTAATTTAGCAAAAGACGATATCAACAACACGCCTTTTGAGATCAGTCTAAGCGCAGATGTTAGTATCAACGACACAAACCCAGCTAACACCAACCAAACCTTTGCTTTAAAGAATCCTAATGGAGGAATGAATACTGCAGATGGAGTAGTTGTTCTAAATAATGACGGTACTTATATTTTCACTCCTGCAACCGGGTTTACAGGTATGACCGAATTTGAATATAAAGTTTGTGACGATAACACACCTTCGTTGTGTAATACAGCCACCGTTTATCTGGAAGTATTAGCAGCAGTTAATCCAGAAACGCCAATAGTCATTGCGAACCCAGATATAAACACCGTATTAGAAAATCAAACAGGAACTGGCAATGTAATGGCCAATGATTTAGATCCAGATAATTTAATTCCAACCGTTACCACCACCCTAACCAATCAACCTGTAGCAGGAGTTGATCAGAATGGAAATCCAGTCCCAAATGCTGGAACCTTAACACTCAATGCTGATGGAACTTATTCTTTTACACCAACCATTGAATTTACAGGAACCATCTCTCAGCCTTATACTATTTGTAATTCTGCGGCACCAGCCATTTGCGATGATAGTGAATTAATTATAACTGTATTACCAAGCTCAACCAACACGACGTTCGCCAATGATGATGCAGTCGTAACGGATGCCGGAGTAAGCATCACGAATAATATATCCACCAATGATACCGATAGCGAAATGGATAATCAATCTATTGTTGATTTCTTAGTCGATACGAATGGGGATGGTAAAGGAGATACTCCAGGAACAATCGGTACACCTACTATCCTAGGTGGAACCAATGACATGGGCATTTTTGTGCCCAATGCTGGAGCAATAACTTTAAACATTGATGGTTCTTACTCTTTTGTACCTGCTCCTGGGTTTGTCGGAAACCTTAACGTTCCTTACACTACTTGTGATGATGCAGCTATGAATATGGCTTGTGAAAATGCCACATTAGTGATCACTGTTTTAGATGTAAAACGAGACTATGGTGATGCTCCTGCTAACTATCCTATTGCATGGCATCGAGCATTAACAGACAGCAATAATGATAATATATTGGACGGAACTACTGACGTATGGCTAGGAATGAATACTAGTTTTGAAAACATACAACAAAGCGATATGAATAGTACTGGTGATCAATTTGATGATGCAATCACTTTCGGTTCTGGAACTGGGCAATTCCCATTAATTGCTGAGCCAGGTCTTAATTATGATATAAATATTACCGTAAATTCAGCACAAGCTGATCTTGTATTTTTCGGAATGTGGATTGACTGGAATAGCGATGGAATCTACGATGATTTTCATAGTGGTTCACAGGCAACTGCTAGTCCGGCTACCGCAGTTGTTACCATCACTGCACCAACTACCATTGGAACCAATGTAAATGTAAGACTCCGAGCAGATGATAATCCTCTTGTTGAAACGGACTTTGCTGGTGGAAAAACCAACGGAGAGGTAGAAGATTTTCAGGCACAAGTAGCACTACCGGTAACACTGACACACTTTTCTGGTCAAGTAACTGGTTGCAACATTATGTTGAGATGGCATGCTGAAATAGAAGAAAATTTCTCACACTATGAAATTGAACGTAGCGATGATGGGCGTTCCTTTTATGATATTAAAACAATCAATGGAACAGGTAATACTTCTGCTGGTATCTGGTATACCTACACTGATAAAACTTCTAGTCAGCTTAATTACTATCGACTGAAAATCGTAGATCTAGATGGTAGTTTTGAATATTCCAAAATCATCAATATTAGTACAGATTGCGATGATGACTTAAACATAGATCTATATCCTAATCCTTCTAGTAATAATTTAGGAATCATCAATGTCAAGTTTTATTCTAAGGCCAAAGAAGCACAACTTCAAGTATCTAATATGCAGGGGCTTATCGTTAAAAAAATCATTGTTGATACAGAACAAGATGCACTCAACTCATTAAGACTTGATATTACTGATTTACCTGCCGGTTCTTACCATCTTAGTATCATGCAAAGTGGAAAGGCTAACACTAAGTCCTTTATTATCACCAACGAATAAAATAAATTAAAAATTTTGCATTAAAAAAGCCATTCCGAAAATTAATTTGGAATGGCTTTTTTTAATATTTAGATAGTGAAGTATTTTTCACTCTTTAGTCTTCAATCGAAAACCTACTCCATGAATATTCTCAATTTTTAAAGATTCATCCTGCTTTAAATATTTTCGCAAACGCGATATAAAAACATCCAAGCTACGACCTAAAAAATAATCATCTTCTCCCCATACTTTTTCTAGAATATCAGAACGCTTTATCACTTCATTCTGATTTAAAAAAAATAAATTTAGCAGATCAGCTTCTTTTTGGGTGAGTACTTTATTATAAGTTCCATTCCGAAGTGATAGATTTTTATAATCAAAAAGATAACCACCTAATTGGTTATCAGCTCCAACAACATGAAAAACTTTAGATCGCTTTAAAAATACTTGAATTTTTAGCAATAATTCTTCGATACTAAAAGGCTTGGTCATATAATCATCTCCGCCCAATTTTAAGCCATGTATTTTATCTTCTTTTAAAGAACGAGCAGTCAGAAAAATAATCGGTACTTCGACATTCGTCTTTCTAATTTCTTGTGCAATAGTAAACCCATCTACATCCGGAAGCATCACATCTAAAATACAAAGATCAAATTGTTGTTCTTTTATTTGCTGCATTGCCGAAGTACCATCTGCGCAATAGGTAATTCGATATCCTTGCAATTCTAAATTATCTCGCGTCACAAAGCTTAAACTTTCATCATCTTCTACGTAAAGTAAGTGAGGTTCCATTTGTTTAATTATTAAGCCTACGTTTCTATTTTAGTCGGTAGGTTATTAAGAAGTTGTTTAAAAATGAAGCCTGCCTTCATGTCTCTGGCAGACAGGCACAATGGTATATCAATCGATCCGCACCTCTATCTTCGTTCCTTTTCCGAGTTGACTATCTAATTCTAATTCCCATCCATGCGCATCACAGATATTTTTTACATAAAATAATCCGAGTCCAAATCCTTTTACGTTATGCGTATCACCAGTTGGTACTCGATAAAACTTATCAAATATTTGGACTTGATTTTCCTTACTGATTCCAATACCATTATCCTGAACACTAATAATCAATAGCTTTCCTTTATTTTGAGTAGTCAATTTCACTTCTGGAGCATCGTAGCTGTATTTGATCGCGTTGTCAATCAAATTGTATAATATATTATTAAGATGAAGACGATCTGCTTTTATATTAGGTTGCGTAGCTTTAAATTCTGTGATCAACTTACCACTCACCTCTCCTAGACGAACCTGTGCACTTGTTGTAATTTCTAATAGCAATTCGTGTAAATTCACCACCTCCTTTTTTAAAGAAAAACCATTTCGCTCAATTTTAGCCAGTTGCAATACTTTTTCTACTTGCATATTAAGACGTTGATTTTGATCTTTAATAATCTGTGCATAACGAGTAAGACGTTGATCATTTTGAATTAAATCATTTTTTAAAAATACATCTGCAGAAATCTTGATGGTAGAAATAGGAGTTTTAAATTCGTGCGTCATATTATTAATAAAATCCTTCTGCATTTCCGACAAACGTTTTTGTCGCATGATAATAAACATGGAATAAATAAAAAACAAAATAGAAAAAAATAAGATGATCGAAAAAAAGATCGCTAATCGCATATCTTCTAATAAATAGCCTTTCTGATTTGGAAAACGCACACTAAAATAATAGTCAAAATCTCCTTTCGTTGGCAGCGGATTGGTCTGCGTATTTAATTTTTTATCTTCAGAATAATTGATTCGGCGTCCATAGACCATTTCTCGACTTTCACAATCAAAAATCCCATATTCAAAATCAACATTAACTGCTCTTGCCTCTAATTCTTTTTGCAGATAAAATTCTAAGGTATTGGCGTTAATTTCGTCATTAATATTAACAAAATAAGTGTTACTAGATTCTTGGCTAATCAATCCTTTAATAGGTAGACTGTTCCGACCATTTAAAGTTTCGAGTTCTTTAGCTACACTGAGAAGCGCAATTTTTACCGTCTGGCTAAATTCCTGTTGTTGAATATCCCACGTACGCATCACCCAATATCCTTGAATACCTAAGATGCCAATAATAGTAATGGCTCCCAAAATGATTACTCGACGAATGATATTATTTTCCATAAATTTGGACTAAAACGGCCCATCACTATTATTTAAAGTACTTCTCTTTTGTGAAGCTACTTGATAAGGTTAAGAATAAAAAATCAAAGCTTACGGTTAACAGGTTATTAACAAGCAAATTTTCTCGATTATTGTTTAACTTTGTACCATGTTAAAGATGGGAAAACACTTTTTTATTCTGCTGAGTTTACTCGCAGTTACAACTGGGCTTTTTGCACAACAAGGCAATAATCCTTTCGAGGTACCTGGTCGAGCGGTCCCTACAGAAGAAGCTAACTCAGATATTAGCACTCCATCCCCCACTCCAGCAGATAAGAATCCTTTTGAGATAGAGACAGATTCTACAATCGAATCACCTAAAACAGAAACAAATTCTGACCAAAATAATCCTTTTGAAGCTAGGACACCTCCGAATACCATCCCCCCTGAAAAAATATCTACCCCAACTATTTCAAGTTCAAAAAAAGAAAACGACAATAAAAATCCTTTTGAGATTTCAAGACCTACATTTTCCAATCCTAAAAAAGCTAAGATAAAACCAGCAAAAAAAGTGGTCGTTACCACTCCTGAAGCATTGAGCAGTAAATTTAATCTTTGGATGACCATTTTGTTAGTAACTACCCTGACAGTGTTGGTAAATATTTACAAATCAACCCTTGCAAAAGTTTATAGATCTTTTTTAAATGACAATTTCTTAAAAATGGTCCATCGCGATTATGGTCCAGTAACGATGATTCCTTATCTCGTTCTTTATACTTTTTCTCTGATTTTGATAGGCATCTTTCTTTTTGTAGTCCTTAATTTTTATAAGATCTCTTTCTTCTCTACTCCATTATTAACTTTGTTAAGCTGCGTAGGCAGTATCATAGCAATATTTATGGTAAAACACTTCGTCTTACAAATAATCGGTTCTATTTTTCCAATTTCAAAAGAAATAAAACAATATAGCTTTACCATCATTATTTTTGGAATAATAACTGGGCTTTTTCTCTTACCAGCAATTTTATTAATTTCTTACGCTCCTCCAAACCTCACCTCGACCGTTATTTACGGAGCGATTGCTCTAATTGCTTTACTTTATCTTTACCGTATCCTTCGTAGTCTATTCATTGCCATTAAATATATAAGCTTGCACAAATTTCATTTTTTTGTTTACCTTTGCACTATCGAAATCGCTCCATTATTAGTTTTAATGAAGTTAATAATAGGCAGATGATTTTTGTACATAACAAAAATAATTATACTTAAAGCGCTATTAAATAGTTAAATAAGTAGTATATATTTAAAATATTTATTCTAGATTTGATATAACTTTGCGTTTTGACAATCTAAAAACACTATTATAAATGACTTCATCGTCTAAAGCTTTGGAAGAAAACTATAAAGAAGTAAAAACCATTTTGGTTTCACAACCAAAACCAGAACGCTCTCCATATTATAAACTGGAAGAAAAGTATGATTTGGTTATTGATTGGCGTCAATTTATCCACGTCGAGCCAGTGCCTGTCAAAGAGTTTCGTAAATCCAAAATCAAACCGGAAGAGTATTCTGCAATTATTCTTACTAGTAAAAATGCCGTAGATCACTTTTTCCAGATGTGCGAAGAATTACGCATCAAAATGTCGCAAGACACTAAGTATTTCTGCCTCACCGAACAAGTAGCCAACTACCTCCAAAAATTTATCGTTTACCGTAAGCGAAAAGTCTTTGCTGGTACTCGAACTATTATGGACTTAAAGCCTGCGTTGATGAAACATAAGGCCAAAGAAAATTTCTTACTACCTTGCTCTAATCTAGGAAGTAAATCAGTTTCTAAATTCCTAACAGAAAACGAATTTAATTGGCAAGATGCTATGATGTATCGAACTGTCAGTAGCGATTTATCTGATTTAAGTAATGTACTTTACGATGTACTTGTTTTCTTTAGTCCGCTTGATTTAGAATCTCTTTATGAAAATTTTCCTGATTTTAAACAAAACGAAACAAGGATTGCTGTTTTTGGCAACACCACTAAAAGCAAGGTAGAAGAACTAGGACTCAATCTAAACATTGTTTGTCCTGCACCTGGTATTACATCTATGACTGCAGCACTAGAAGCATACCTACAAAATTCTAATAAGTAAAACTTTAACTATATATCTTTCATCAGAAAAGCTGATTCTTTTTTCGAAAAGAATCAGCTTTTCTGATTTTAAACATAGTAGGGTTAAGAAAAAAGCTAAAAATCTACCTTTGGCCTAGTATTTGACAACTAGATAATCGTTCGTATAATTTAATTACTCCCCCCTTCGGACACTTCCCCCTAGATAAATAGATTTTTAATATTTTTTCAAATAAAATACTGGCAAAAGTTCAGTTAAAATTTAATTTATATGAGATTCATTTTTACAAAAAACACTTTAGGGAGAATTAAAAATGCGCTTTCAACTTTAGCGTTAGGATTCTTAGTAGTTGGTACCGCAAATGCAGAGATCATTGATTTCCAAGCAGAAGCTAACCAATGTAACGCAGACTTAACTTGGGTTAGTGATGGCGATGAAGACATCAGTTCTTACGAAGTACAAAGAAGTGCGGATGGTATCAACTTCGTTACTTTAAGTACGATCCGTGTAGGAGAATCAACTACGTACAATTTTTCAGTACGTCAAGTTGAATCAATCGCACGTTACCGAATAGTAGAAAACTACAGAAATACTTTTCCTACTATGTCTACGCTAAGAGTTGTTAATACAAACTGTGGTCTAGGAAATATTAATGCTCCACAGATTGGATTTCATCCAAATCCTTTACTATTTTCTGCTGGTGGAGATGCGCATATTACACTAGAAAATGAAGCTGCAAAAATGATCAACATTCAGATTACAGACATTACTGGTCGCGTTATTCTTAAGCAAGAGAATGAATTGCACCGTGGTTTTAATCAAATTGACATGAATTTAGGAGACTTAGCAATAGGAAGCTATTTAGTCGTTACATCTACAGATGAAGGAGCACCAAAAGCGACTCGATTTATCGTACAGAAATAATTTTTTCTTATAGAAATTGTTTAAAAAATAAAAAGCGAGATCGCCCGATGGGTGGTCTCGCTTTTCGTGTTTTATTAATCACTTGTATACTACTGGACATTTTTCCATTTTTCGCCTCCCAGCCTTATAAAGGAGGTAGTATCAGCCCTAAAAATATCCAGCAGTATGAATCACTTGCTTAGATAAACTTCTTCCCTTTTTTCTTGTTAAAGATTATAAAGAATGAGTTAATAATAGTTCGTTCTTAATAACTATTATTATGCAGTTTACATCTGAATTAATTGATACCATTCAAGCCAAATTCTCTAATCCACTTCCTGGACGTCCAGCACAATATCGTATGGCCCATGTAGTTAGAGACTATCCTGTTCCAGACTTTTCTAAAGCTCGAAAAGCAGCAGTCGTTATTTTGTTATATCCAAACGCCAATAAAGAAACTCAATTGGTTTTAATCCAACGAATGCTCCATCCTAAAGATCGACATTCTGGTCAAATCAGTTTACCCGGTGGTAAATTGGAATCAGCAGACGCTTCTGCAGAGGCAGCAGCGCTCCGTGAACTGGAAGAAGAACTAGGTGTACCTACGAGTGATGTCAAGGTTTTAGGGCAACTTTCTGACCTACATATTTCGGTCAGTAATTTTTTGGTTTATCCGTTTTTAGCGGTAATTGACAGACGCCCAAATTTCATTCCTCAACCTAGTGAGGTGCATGCTGTTTTAGAAACTCCTTTAGATGCCTTTCTAGAAAAATCGATGCGAAGAAAAAAAGATTTAAAATTACCCAATGGAATAACCTTAAAAAAGGTTCCTTATTTTGACATACAGGGACATACCGTATGGGGAGCAACAGCTATGATTATAAATGAATTTTCTGAACTATTGATGGGAGAAATGTTATCTGCAGAAAGTTGATATTTGGCTAAAAACCTATCGGTGAAAATTGAAAAATTTATTATTAAATCCTAACATAAATTGAAGCTCTTAATTATTTTTAGCTCGTAAATTTTTAATCAGATCACGTTCGATAAATGCGATCATCAAAGTATAAATCACTAACAAACCAGTGTTTATTAGTAAAAAAATTGGAACAGATATTTCAAAATTATTTTTAATAAATTCACTCGTTAAATAGATCAATACCGCCAACGAAATATAAGTTAACATTTTTCGAATAGGATAAGGAACTGGGTAATATCGTTGCCCCGTCAGATAACTCGCCGCAGCCATAAATGCATAACAAATCATCGCAGTATAAGCTGCTCCCATATATCCTATTTTGGGAATCAGCAAAAAATTTAAACTTAAGGTAATCACGGATCCAGCAACAGAAATATAAGCTCCCATAATCGTCCTATCTCTTAATTTATACCAGATAGAAAAATTATAATAAAGCCCCAAAAAGAAATTGGCTAGCAATAAAATAGGAACCACTCGTAGCGCCACCCAATAGTCTGGATCACGAATTAAGTGCTTAAAAATGTCTATATAAAGTAGTATTCCTAGAAAGATAAAACTCCCCGCCAAAGCAAATGCTTGTCCTACATCTGCATATGTTTTTTTAGAATTCTTTTTTCCAGATTGATTAAAAAAGAAAGGTTCCGCAGCATAATTAAATGCCTGAATCGCAAGGCTCATTAGCATTGCAATTTTAAAAGAAGCGCCGTATTCTCCTACCAAATCCTTCGCCAGGTTTTTGTCGGTTGTCGCCAAATGTTTAACCAGAGGTATGTTTAGATGTTGGTTAATCGCTGCGGCAATACTGACTACAATTAATGGTGCCGCATAAGTCAGCATTTTTTTCAGCAGTGCTTTATCGAAATTAAATTTGATTTTAAAATAATCTGGTAATAACAAAATCAAGGTAATTGCACTGGCCGCAAAATTAGCAATAAAGACATACTTGATTCGATCTTCCGGGTCGTAAATGGCCGCACCGCCATCCCAGCCTCCGGCAATCAATCGGGGTAATCCTTCCAAAAAAAAGAAAAGACTGATAATATTTATCAAAATATTAAAGGTTTTCAGCATAGCAAATCTCACAGGACGATTGGTAAGTCGCAGCTGTGCAAAAGGAAGGGCGGTCAAAGCATCAAAGGCTACAATAAAAGCAAACCAAATAATATAGTTCTGATAATTGCTGGTATCCATCACCGGTCCTAGCAGAGGTGCTACTAGTACTAATATTCCAGTGAGTACAACTGTGGTACCAAAAAGCATGATACTACCGGTAGAAAAAGCCCGATCCAGATTTCCATCCCGACTCCCAAAACGAAAAAAAGCGGTCTCCATTCGATACGTAAAAAAAATAATCAGGATAGATACATAGGCATACATCTCAGTATAAACACCAAACTCTGATTTTGAAAAAGCACCCGTGAGGTAATAGGTCATTACCAAAAAATTGAGAATACGACTCAAGATGCTACTCACACCATAAATAGCCGTATCTCCCGCTAATTTTTTTAATAAAGACATTGAATGTTGAGATGTTGAATTGTTGAATTGTTGAGGTCTTTCAACGATCCGACATATATTTTAGAATACTGAAACTGTTTATTGAACGAACTTGACTTCTTTTAGGGCAAATTCTTCTTTTCCTTTATGGGTCATAATTTGGAGCTTACCATCTGGAGCAATACCAATGATCTGTCCTACAAAGATGCCTAAACTTTCACGTTGAAAGACCGCCTGTTCTTTATAGCGAAATAAACGCTCAAGATAAGTTCGTTCAATTTCTTCATATTTTTCTGCACGTAATTGACGATAACGAAGATCAACGGATTGACAAAGTTGTTCCACTAAGGAGTCCAAATGATAGGTTTCTCCCGTTAATTGGCTTAGCGAAACTGGATTGGGCGCATTACTCAGAAAAACAGTTTGGTTGATATTAATACCAATTCCTACTACAGAAGATTGCAAAGAAGAACCAGATAATACATTTTGAATAAGGATTCCTCCGATCTTTTTATTCCCTACATAAAGGTCATTTGGCCATTTTATTCGTAAATTGCTGGTAATATAAGTACTTAAAAAATCATAAATAGCCAACGAAACCGTTTGAGATAACAGAAACTGCCGCCGACTGGGAAGAAAATCAGGAAAAAGGATGGTGCTCAACGAAACGTTTTTGTCAGGCTCGCTTTCCCATTTACTGCCAATTTGTCCTCTCCCACCCTGTTGTTGGTAGGTATAAATGGTTGTTCCATCGCTTGGAGTATTTTTTGATAAGTATTCTATAGCCGTTAGATTCGTTGATTCTAACGTAGGATAATGTAGAAGAACTTTTCCTATAAAAACCGTGTTACCGATAGTGTTCAAGATAATATGTTTTAGTATTTTTACATATGAAAAAATACATAATTTAAAATAAAATTAAAGCAGAATTATCTGCAAAAATAATAAAAACTTAATTTGGGAATACAAAAAAAAGCAGAACAACATCCAGAATTATCTACCGAAGCATTTAATGACTTTGTAATTGATTGTATTCAGGACATTAAAGGAAAAAACATTGTTAAACTTGATCTCAGGCATTTAGACGAAGCTCCAACAGACTTTTTCATTGTTTCTGAAGGAGAATCGATTACACAAGTAAAATCTATCGCTGATAATATTTATCGACGATTAAAAAACGAGTACGGCATACTACCTGAACATTTTGAAGGACAACGTAACGCAACGTGGGTTTTATTAGATTATTTCAATATTGTAATACACGTTTTTCATCCAGAATCTAGGGCTTTTTATGAGCTAGAAGACCTTTGGAGCGATGCAATCTTTACGGAATATCAGGATTTATAATATTCTTTCCCAAAAAACACGATTTATTTTCGTGTTCTTGACCGTTAAACTGACCTTAAAATGGCAACTAAATGCCTTTTATCGTTGTTTCTACTATAATAAAAGTTGTTAAACAACTTCTAAGTAATTAACTAAATCTAAAACATACCTAGAATTTAGTTTAATTACCTTTACTATTTTTTGATCATTTGAACTTCTCTTAATGGAAAATCAGGATAATAATAAGCCAAATAACACAGGTAAATTCAATTCTTACTGGATTTATGGATTGCTGGCCTTGTTTTTACTGGCACTTAATTTTTATAGCATTACCAATTCTAGCAATGATCCCTTAAAATGGGACCAATTCACTGAAATGGTGCGTGCTAATGACATTAACAACCTCGTTATTGTCAATAAAGAATACGCTGAAGTATTCATAAAGGAAGAATCGGTAGAAAAATACCCGAAAGCAGCTAAAAGTAAATTTGGTGCTAAACGTCCTCACTTTTCTTTCCCTATCGGAACTGTAGAAAGTTTTAAGGAAGATCTTACCAAAACGTACGATCTTTATAAAATCTCTCCTACCGACCAAAAGATGCCTAGTTATGAAACTAGACAAAATTGGCTGGCTCCAATCATTAGTTGGATACTACCTATCGCAATTTTAATCGGAATCTGGATATTCATCATGCGTCGTGTTAGTGGCGGTAGTGGTGGACCTGGTGCACAGATTTTTAATATTGGAAAATCAAAAGCAACGCTTTTCGATGCCAACGCAAAAGTAAACGTAACGTTCGCTGACGTAGCAGGACTCGACGAAGCAAAAGAGGAAGTAATGGAAGTTGTTGACTTCTTAAAGCATCCTAAAAAATATACCTCCTTAGGGGGTAAGATTCCTAAAGGAGTCCTACTGGTAGGCCCTCCGGGTACCGGTAAAACACTTTTGGCTAAAGCCGTAGCAGGTGAAGCAGGTGTACCTTTCTTCTCTATCTCTGGTTCAGACTTCGTAGAAATGTTTGTTGGAGTAGGAGCATCAAGAGTTCGTGATCTTTTTAAGCAAGCAAGAGAGAAAGCGCCTTGTATCGTTTTTATTGATGAAATTGATGCCATCGGTCGTGCGCGTGGAAAAGGTTCTATGCAAGGCGGAAACGATGAGCGAGAAAATACTTTAAACCAATTATTGGTGGAAATGGATGGATTTAGTACGGACAAAGGAGTGATCCTAATGGCCGCGACCAACCGTCCAGATGTACTCGATAGCGCATTATTGCGTCCGGGACGTTTTGATCGTCAGATTGGAATTGATCGTCCAGATATCAAAGGAAGAGAAGCGATCTTCCGTGTACACCTCAAGCATATTAAAGTAGGACCAGACATGGATTCACAAGTCCTGGCCGAGATGACTCCTGGTTTTGCGGGTGCTGAAATCGCCAATGTTTGTAACGAGGCAGCCTTGATTGCTGCTCGTCGTAATAAGAAAGAAGTCGATATGGACGATTTCAATTATGCACTAGACCGAGTAATTGGTGGACTAGAAAAGAAAAACAAAATCATTTCTCCACAAGAGAAAAAGATTATCGCTTATCACGAAGCAGGTCACGCGATCTGTGGTTGGTTCTTAGAGCATGCATCACCGCTGGTTAAGGTAACCATCGTTCCTCGTGGAATAGGCACCTTAGGATATGCACAGTACTTACCAAAGGAAGAATATATCACTCGTACCGAAGCTTTGCTAGATCGAATGTGTATGACTTTTGGTGGACGAGCTGCAGAGCGAATTATTTTTGATAAAATCTCTACCGGCGCACAAAGTGATCTAGATCAAGTAACCAAAATGGCTTACAGCATGATCAGCGTATTCGGAATGAATGATAAAGTTGGAAACGTATCTTTTTACGGAATGCAACAGAATCAATTCAGCAAGCCTTACTCTGATGAGACGGCTACCTTGATTGATGATGAGGTTAGAAAATTAGTTGAATCTCAATACGAACGTGCTCAAAAGCTACTGAAAGAGAAAATCAACGAACTAGAAATCATCGCGAATAGCTTATTAGAAAATGAGGTTTTATTAAAGTCTGATTTGGAAAGATTGATTGGTCTAAGACCTGCGGATCTAAAAGCAAAAGCGAACGCTTTAGAATCAGAGAATGATACTTATGATAAATTTATCGAAGGTGGTTCTTCTAGTGGACAGACGGATAGAATTGAAGAGTAAAATAGCGGTTGGCTAGTTAGCTATTAACTTGTTGGTCCACTTCTATCGTAAATAGAATTAGAATTTTTAGTTAGTAGTAATCGCTAACGTTCCGATATAAAAAAAGCCGGTAATGAATTTCATTATCGGCTTTTCTATTTTGTATTTGTCCCGTCCTAGAATAGCGTTACACAAAACGCCAACCCAAATTAATGGATTGGCGTTTTTATATTTTTAAGAAAGTATG
>JALZUU010000250.1 GCA_023300665.1 Saprospiraceae bacterium
AAAAGAATCATGGTGATAGAGCGAATTAAAACAAACCTGATCTGCTACCAAAGCACTGGTGTAATTGAGAAAACCATATTGATTATTACGTTCGATTTTTTTGTCAGCATCGGCAGGAGACCAAGGATAAGTGATTTGATTTTCATGAAAATAGATAGCAACAGGAATATTAGCTGTTTGCTTTTTAGTAAGGGCCAAAAAAGTAGTCAAATCAAGCATATCGGTGGCCAATAATAAATCTGGTTTAAATTTAAGTTTTTCCATTTGTCGAGCAAGACTGACGGCACCACCATACATTCGCCACTTCCAATGACGACCAGGAAGACTAAGTATTTCCACACTATGTTGGCTAAACTGTTGGTAACCTTTGGCCCAAGTAGCATGACTTCCCACGAAGAATGGTTCCACCAATAATATTTTCATTCTACAAAAGTAAAAAAATGACCATAATTTTTTTCTACCTTTACGTATGTACCCTTTCGGTATATAGAACAACCATTTCATGACTTCTCTTAAAAATAAAAAATCGGTGGTCTCTCCCAATCAAAAAGCACTACGACGGTTGTTGAAAAACAAAGCGGCGGTAATAGGCTGTTTGGTGATAGCAATTGCGGTAATCGTGGCAATTTTGGGATATACGATTGCACCAGACGATAGCCCTCAAGTAAATGAACAAATTTCCGCGGTGGCATTGGCAGATCCAGGATTTACAACCACCCTCTTAAAAATTCGTAAAAATGCTGAGGTAGAAAAAAGAGGTTTTTTAAAAAAATTAGCTTTTGGACAACCCAATGCTTACCAATTGGTACCGATCAATCGCTATAGCTTTCGCAATGATTCTATTCTAGTTGTTCGATATGCTGGAGAAAATCCCACTACTAATAAACCAGTCGATGGACAAATATTAGGGGTTCCTTTAACCGACGTTTTATACGCTTTATCTTATGATGAAAAATCTACTTTTGATAAAGATGAAGTAATATTTACGCGCTTATCAGGAGAAAAGTCAAAAGAAAAAATAACCGTTTTACAGCAAATAGTTGAAGAAAAAAATATTGTACAAAAGCAGTTTATTCTAGGCACAGATAAATATGGAAGAGATATGTTAAGTAGGCTTTTGTTAGGAGTGAGAATATCGCTATTAACAGGATTTATTGCCGTGATTATTTCGCTTACTATTGGAATATTATTGGGGGCGATGGCTGGTTATTTAGGTGGAAAAGTAGACGATATAATTATGTTATTAATCAATACGGTATGGTCTATTCCTACCTTATTATTGGTCTTTGCCATTGTACTAGCATTGGGTCGTGGAGTAGGGATTATTTTTTTAGCGGTAGGATTAACGATGTGGGTAGATGTAGCGAGAATTGTGCGTGGCCAAGTATTGGCTTATCGAAAAGTACAGTTTGTAGAAGCGGTACAAGTTATGGGTTTTTCTACTTCAAGAATTTTATTAAAACATATTATTCCAAATATTTTAGGACCCATCATGGTGATTGCAGCAGCGAATTTTGCTACTGCGATTTTGATCGAAGCAGGCCTTAGTTATTTAGGATTTGGCATCCAACCACCAAGCCCTTCTTGGGGAACGATGCTTAATGAAAACTATGGATATGCAATTGGTGGTAAACCATTTTTGGCGTTGGTACCAGCGCTAGCAATTATGATTATGGTATTGGCTTTTAATTTGATTGGAAATGGATTAAGAGATGCACTAGATGTGAATCAACAAGTATGATTCTATCATTAAACTAAACTTTTTTTAGATCCCTTAAACTGATAACTATTAAGATATGGCAAAATTATCTAACCTTCGAAAAGAAATGTCGAAAATGGAATCTCTGGAGAGAGAGCTCCACCTCAAGCAATTGCAGATCAATCGTCTGTTAAATATCACGCAAGCTATTAATAGTAATGTTTCTGATCAAGGACTTTACGATATGTATAATTCTTTTTTGAGTTGGGAAATGGGCATCCGAAAAATGACTTTATATATTCAATCCAATGATGTTTGGAAATGTATTTCTTATATCGGTGTTTCAAAAAAATTAACAGAATTAGATATCTCCGAAAAACTCAAAGAATATGATCGGCTGAAGATGTTGGAAGGAAACCAAACCCACGAGTTAATCAAAGAATTCGATGTGGTAATTCCTGTCTTGCACAAGGACAAACCAATCGCCTATACTTTCATTGGAGGATTTGAGGAAGATGAAGATATGTACAATAAGGTACAGTTTATTACCACCATCACAAATATCATTGCGGTAGCAATTGAAAACAAACGTTTATTTAAACAACAAATCGAACAAGAGCGCTATAATCGAGAAATGGAACTAGCCGGAGATATGCAACATCTGCTGATTCCGGATGTACTACCTGATAATGAATTTTACCAACTCGATAGTATTTACAAACCACACCAGATGGTGGGGGGAGATTATTTTGATTATGTAGAGTTTAAAGATGGAACCTTGGTTTTTTGTATTGCGGATATTGCCGGGAAAGGATTAGCCGCAGCTTTATTAATGGCGAATTTTCAGGCAAATTTTCATGGCATACTTATGAGTAGTACAGCCTTGGATGATTTTGTTAAAGAATTAAATACTTCTTTATTCCGAATTACAAAAGGAGATAAACATCTTACCTTTTTTATTGGTGTATATAAACGCGATACAGGAAAACTAACCTATTGCAACGCAGGACATAATCCACCGGTAATTTTTTCAGAAAATACCATGGATACCTTAAGAGAAGGTAGTACCATTCTGGGGTCTTTTCCAGAATTACCTTTTATAGATTTGGGAGAAGTATCTATCACAGAAGATACAACGATTTTGACTTATACAGATGGATTGACAGATATGCAAAATGATTTGGAAGAGTATTTTGACGAAGATGCATTAATGGAATTTGTTCAAAATAAAACAGCACTTTCTGCTAAGGCATTTAATAAAGAACTAATGAGTCATATAGAAATTTTTAAAGGTAGACAGAACTACCCAGATGATTTTACCGTTCTAACTTGTAAAATATTTAAATAACTTCAATAACTTCAACAACTTCACAGCAGGTCTATTTGTTAAACTAATGATGAAAGACAAAAATATAGTCGTATTACTCTCCTTATTCTTGGGTGCCTTTGGAGCACACCGTTTTTATCTTGGACAGATAAAGATGGGTATCTTATATTGTGTACTCGCTTTAGTTGGAATCTCTTTCTTTCTTGGCGCCATAGATTTCTTTCGTTTTCTATTTATGGATAGAAAGGTTTTCGATTTGAAATACAACTCACGATACGTTGAATTACAAAAAAGAGATGATATGATTGAAGAAGAGGAGTATGAATACAATCGTCAACGTAATCGCCGTGCACGCCAGCATCCAGCAAATGATTTCCGCAAGGCACCACCACGTCGTAATCAGCGACCTACTGCTCCCAAACCCAATTATAATAAAATGAATCCCTATAAAGCCAGTGGGATTCAACGATATAAAGCATACGAATATGAAGAGGCTATTGAGGATTTTTTAAAAGTATTAGAAACAGAACCCAACGATATTTCCGTACATTTTAACCTAGCTTGTGCTAATTCATTATTAGAACAAAAAGAAGAAGCATACTACCACCTTAATCGGGCAATTGAATTAGGATTTAAAGATTATCATCGAATTCGAAACCATGACGCGCTTGCTTACCTGCGGCTACAACCTGAATACGAAGCGTTAGAAAGTCGAGTCATGAATCCGCAAAAACCAACAAGAAAAAAGAAAGATCTATTGGCTGATCCACCAGATTTATTAGAACAAATCAAACAACTGGGCGCATTGCGAGAACGTGGCTTACTAACCGAAGAAGAATTTGTCATTCAGAAAAAGAAATTGCTAGGATAGTCGTATATTTGCTAGACGACCTTTTATGTTCAAATTTTTGCAATGAAAGACATTAACCCAGGCACCATATTTTTTCTCTTTATCATTCTTACAGCGTTCGGTATGCCCGCTCCGCTGATGATTTTTGCATTTGTTGCATTTGTTATTTTTAAATCTGCGACTAATAATCAAAATCAAAAAGGCAATGGTCCACGCAATCAGCGCGATACCCGTGATAATCGTCGCCGTGAACGAGACTATAACCGCCGTAGTCGTCAACCAGAATATCAACGTCCTGCCCGTCGTGATTATGAACGACCTGCTAGTAAACCGACTCCAAAACCTAAGAGTAATCCTTTTAAGAACAGTGGAATCGAAAAATATAAGGACTATGATTATGAAGGCTCTATTGAAGATTTCAATAAAGCATTACAGATTAATCCTAAAGATATTGCGGTTCATTTCAATTTAGCCTGTGCTTATTCTTTAACAGAACAAAAAGAAAAAGCTTTTGAACACCTAGATAAAGCTGCGGAACTTGGATTTACAGATTTTGGCAAGATAAAAACGCATGATGCTTTAGCTTATCTGCGGATTCAAGACGAATTTGAAGATTTTGAAAAAAACAGCTATCGACTGGGAAAAAAATCCCGCGAAAATAACACTGGAAATATAGCAGAAAGCCAAAATCTCTTAGAGCAACTCAAAAAATTAGCAGAATTAAGAGAACAAGGCCTATTGACGGAAGAGGAATTTTCTTTACAAAAAAAGAGGCTATTAGGCTAATCCAAGGAAATAATTAGGCTTCTCTCAAAAATTAATATCTATTTCTCTTTACAATTATCAAGTTTAATTGCACTTTTGGTAATAATTAGAAAAGAGATATATCTGTTGCTTTAATTTTTTACTGTCAACCAGATTACTTTTTTCTTAAAATATGATTACTGTCCCCAACAGTAGCAGTTTTTTTTCGTTCTATATTTTATAGAATATGATCATTTACAATTTTTAACCAAAAATCTTACAACGTGATTGCCAATAATCTTTTATCACAGACCATCGTCCCCCTCAGAACTTCAGATACTGGGGAAGACGCGCTCAGCGTGATGAGTGATTTTTACGTCAAACACCTTCCTATCGTAAATAATACCGAACTGCTCGGATTAATCTCTGAAGGTGATATTCTAGACCACGATGTGGAAGAAGCAGTAGGTTCTTATAAATTATCTATTAATCGGCCCTATGTCAAAAGCAATGATCATTTATATGAAGTATTGCGTTTGGTTAGCGATTATAAATTGACAACGATTCCAGTTGTTAATAATGAAAAAGAATATTTAGGATTGATTTCTCAAGAAGATCTATTACGATTTTTTGCTAGCATTGGTTCTTTCAAAGAGCCCGGTAGTATTATCGTTTTAGAAATGAGTAAAAGAGATTATTCATTATCGCAATTGGCTAGAATTGTTGAGTCTGAAAACTCAGTAATTCTCAGTAGCTTTATTACGTCTTCTATTGATTCTACTTTAATTGATGTAACGCTGAAAATTAATCGTCCCGAGATTCAGCGGATTATAGCATCCTTTGAACGGTTTGATTTGCAAGTAAAAGCATCATTCCAAGAAGCTGCTTATTTTGAAAGCCTTCGGGATCGTTACGACTCTCTCATGTCATACCTAAATGTCTAAACCAAGTTTTTCTCCCCTCCTACGTTTTTTATGCTGGATTTCTTTCCTTCTTATGGTTAGTAATCTAAGTGCTCAGCGTGACTCTGTTACCATTTCAGAAATTATTTTAACAGGTAATAAAAAGACAAAAGAAAAAACTATTTTTCGAGAAATGGATCTCAAAATAGGAGATGTTGTTGCGGTAAGTGACTTATCTACAGTCTTAGAAACAAATAGATTACAGTTACTTAATACCGGGTTATTTATTCTAGCAAAACTAAATATTAAGGACTGGGATGAAGACACTAGTCAAGTAAAAGTATCAATTGATTTTCAAGAAAATTGGTTTATTTATCCAGCGCCGATCTTTGAATTAGCCGATCGAAATTTTAATATTTGGTGGGTAGAACAAAACCGTTCATTACGCCGGGTAGACTATGGATTGCGTTTTCACCACATCAATTTAACAGGTAGAAGAGATCGCTTAAAAGCCGTTATTCAATTTGGATTTACCCGTAAATTCGAATTAAGTTACTCCCTTCCTACTGTTGGGAATAATCCTAATTTAGGGATTATTGGAGAAGTCTCCTTTGCAGATAATAAGGATATTGGTTATAAAACAGTAAATAATCGTCTTCTTTTTCAACGTTTTGAAAACCGAATTTTGTTACGGCGATTCCGGATTGGTGGTGGGATATCTTACCGAAAAGGTATCTTTCAATACCACACGGCTAAAATTAATTTTCACCACAATATAATCGATGATTATGTCATCACAGAACTCAACGATAAATATTTTTTGAACGGTGATACGAGACAACGACTTTTTTATTTTTCTTATAACTATACTTTTGATAACCGAGATTTTAAACCTTATCCAAGCAAAGGTCAAATCTTAAGTGTAACTTTTGAAAAGGAAGGATTTGGTATTTTTAAAGAAAGAAATGGAATGTATTTAACAACCTCTTTCGCAAAATATTTTCCCATTACTAAAAAAATTAGCATCGAAGCGATTGCTAAAACACGCGTCGCACTGCTGCGAGGAACACAGCCTTATAATAACTATTGGGCAATGGGATACGGAGAAGATTTTTTACGCGGATATGAATTTTATGTGATAGATGGATTAGATTATTTTTACTTAAAATCTAGTTTGCGTTTTCAAATTTTTAATAAAGAAATTAACTGGGGAAAGTTGATGCTTATTCCACAGTTTCGGGTGATGCCTTTCCAAGTGTATTTAAGTCTTAATAATGATATTGGGATTGCTAATGATACACAGTTTACAGAATATAATCCACTCGGAAATCGCTGGCTATGGGGTGGTGGACCAGCGTTGGACTTTGTTTTATATAATGATAAAATTATTCAGTTCCAGTACAGTTTTAATCAATTAGGCGAAAATGCCCTATTTTTACACTATCAATTTAATTTTTAGCAACTCACGGAACACAGTAGTTGTTAGTCTTAAATGGTCACTTCAAATATGCTCCAATGCAAATAGCTGTTTATAGTAAGCAATTAAAAGAAAAAGACCTTCCTGCCGTTCAGGAATTTTTTGATATCCTCTACGAAGAAGGTATCAATGCTTATGTTAATGAACCATTCTTATCTAAAGTAAAAGAAAAGATAAAGCTTCGACAAGACCTAGGAAAATTCGAAGGGTATATAGATTTTCGTATGCGAAAATTTGACTACGTGATTACTCTTGGTGGAGACGGAACGATTCTGAATGCAATCACGGAAGTGAGAGACAGCAAGGTTCCTATTCTAGGGATCAATCTAGGTAGATTAGGTTTTTTGGCAGATATCGAAAAAACGCAGATCAGAGCAGCCATCAAGTTACTGCAAAGAGGGATGTACAAAATTGATGAACGTCGATTATTGTACCTCGAATCTAATTTGCCAATACACGGAGACATTCCTTTTGCATTAAATGATTGCACCCTTTTGAAGCGAGATACATCTTCGATGATTACCATCCATGCTTATGTCAACGGTGCATATCTTAATTCTTATTGGGCGGATGGAATCATTATTTCTACTCCAACCGGCTCCACCGGATATTCTTTGAGTTGTGGTGGACCCATTATTTTCCCTGGTTCTGGTAATTTTATTATTACACCCGTAGCTCCCCACAATTTAAATGTTCGACCTATTGTGCTTCCCGATACTTCTGTTATTTCTTTTGAAGTGGAAGGTCGAACGGATAATTTTTTATGTACGATGGATTCTCGCTTTGAGACCGTTACCTCAGATCATCAATTGGCCGTTCGTAAATGTGATTTCACGGTCAATCTTATACAGCTCCAAGATCAAAGCTTTTTAAAGACCATCAGAGGAAAACTAGCTTGGGGTGTTGATAATCGGAACTAAAATACCAATCAATGACTATTACCCTTCAACACGAAGATCAGGCTTTCGAAGCCGACCTTTCGAAGCCGCACGATATTTCTATTCCTTTTTTGCCAGGTAGCCGTGGCGTAAACTGCTTTTATGCACCACCAGTAGAAATTAATCCAGTTGTAGCGGGAGATTTTATTGGTGATACAAAAAAGGGAGGACTCGTAAATTTTAAGAATGTTAAATTCAATCCTCACGGAAATGGTACACATACTGAATGTGTCGGACATATTGCGACTAAAAAATATTCAATTAATGCATCTTTGAAGAAATTTCATTATCTTGCTAGAGTGATTAGTATTCCCCCTGAAAGAGCCAAAAATGGAGATCAGGTAATAACTTATTCTCAAGTAAAAGCGCTGAAACAACTAATCACAACGGAAGCATTAATCATCCGGACATTACCGAATGAGCTTGCCAAGAAGCAGAAAAACTATTCCGGTAAAAATCCACCTTATATACACCATAAAGCAGTTCGTTTTTTAGTAGAACAAGGTGTACAACATTTATTAATTGATTTACCCTCGGTAGATCGAGAGGAAGATGGTGGAAAATTACTAGCACACAAAGCTTTTTGGCAGTATCCGTCATTAGTTCGTAAAAATGCGACCATTACAGAGCTAATATACGTTCCAAATAAAATCAAAGATGGTTTATTTTTGTTAATGCTTGGAATAGCTCCTTTTGATTTAGATGCTACCCCTTCAAAACCACAACTTTACAAATTGAAGAAAATTTAAGATAGACTCTAATTTTAGAATAAAGTCTAATACTTAACGAATATTACAAACTTATCTGAAATGCGACAAACAGAAGATTCATTTTACCATTCCAGTGTATACCAAGAATTCAAAGGTATAGAACAAAGCGAATTTCGTAATATCGTACGTTTTTTTGAATCTCGTACGGATGAAATCGTACATCTAGAGTTTAACGAATATTTTGAATTACTACTGACTTATGCCGAAGCTTTATTTGAAATCGGTACCTACCATAGTTTTCTCGCCGTAGCAGATCAGGCGATTGAAATTACTATCGAGCAAAACATCAAATATTACCATGGAGAAGATGTATTCTTTAATATTTTATTTAAAAAAGCGGCTGCTCATTATAACTTGATGGAATATGATAAAGCAAAGCATATTCTTAAAGAACTGATTAAGATGGATAGTGGAAATGAATTGATCATTCGTTTCTTGAAAAAATGTACCCGACAAGAGAAACCAAGTTATCTCAAGTCTACACGCGCGATCAGTGTATTTTTATTTTTATTGACTGCTGGTATTATTGCTTTAGAGCTTTGCTTGGTAAGACCTTTTTTTAGTGCCTATATTGATTTAATAGAATTAGTAAGAAATATCACTTTTGCTGCAGGTTGGGCCATCTTGATCGCAGGAGATTTATTTTTCCGCTGGCGTGTGAATACCCGAGTTAATAAATTAGTCGCTTCTATAAAGGAAAAGAAAAACAACCCTGTTAAAGAAATAGCTTAATAATTAGTCATTGATTTATGCGAATCAAGGTTTAAGAGACTGTTCTGTTAAAGTGTGTCACCGCGTTGGCCTTCCTTTATGCCTGTCCCGAGCATCGTCTCGGGGAATACAAGGCGCGGGCTGTAAAATGACACACTTAGTGGTACCGTCCCAGGTTTAAAAACTAACTAAAATCAAAATTATTGACTAGATCATTTCAATGGACTTTGTTTTTAGCCAAAAGCCTTTTTACAAGCTAGTTTTAGCGAAATCCCATCGTTCCTCTAAAGCGTTTTTCCAGCTCAGTCATTGAGAAAGTATCCACGAGTCCATAGCTTAGTATAAAATTATCGTCTATCTTTTTTTCGTAGTAAATCAAGCCTAAATTTTTAGCGTAAATCTCTTTTCCTTCATATTCTCTTTCCCAGTGGCCGTTATTAAAATCATCCACAAGTTCTTTTAATTCAAATACAACGCAGTCGTATTCTTTACCTTTAAATTTATGAGTTGTTTTTCCTGCATACCGTCTATTTTTTATGACAGTCGTACTAATTTCAGGATCTTCTTGTAGGGTCCATTTAAGATGTGTTAAAAAAATACCACCCGAATCTCTTACCTCAAAAGGAAATGCAGTGGCACTTTTTATTTCAGCAGGAATTTGAGTTTGAAAACCTAAAGAATCCACACCGTATAAAAAATAGTCTTTGATAAGCGAGCCGTTAACGATAATCTCTTCGGTTGTAAATTGTCTTACAATAAAATTATGATCATAAAAATTAGCAGTAAGATAATCCATCGAATCTGTATAAATACTTCTGAAATACCAATATTCTTCAGGAAGTGTATCTGTGGTCGTAGATTGGTATTCATAAACTACTCCTCGCTCTAAAGCGTTTAGTGGATAATAATAATTACCGATATCTTGGACCTTATTTGAACCACAACCCCATTGGAGGCCTATCATAAATAGTATTATCAAAGAAAGAAATAATAATCGCATGGTTACTTTTTTAGTAAAAATGTCAATGATAGTTAATAAACCAACGATTCTGGCAGCAGAATCAAGAATAAAATGCCAAAATGACGCATAAAAATAGTAATTATCGTAATGGTATGAAATATGACCTATAGACGCCATACAAATGCTTATCTTTACAACTTCACATTTTAGAAGAAAAAATTATGTTTAAATCCATCACAAAACTGGTTGGTAAAATATTCGGAACCAAGTACGAGAAAGACGTGGCAAACTACACGCCTATTGTCGATGAAATCAATGGCTTGTTTGACTCTTATCAAAGCCTTAGCCACGACGAACTCCGTAATAAAACGCTAGTTTTTCGAGAACGTATCGCAGAACACCTCAAAGGAATTGATGAGGATATTTCAAACGCAGAAGCGGAAGCTCGTAATACTGAAGATATTCACGCTAAAGAAGAACTTTTTAAAGAAATTGATAAGTTTAAAGAAGAGCGTGATAAACACTTAGAAGTCATTCTAAAAGAAATACTTCCTGAAGCTTTTGCAGTAGTAAAAGAAACTGCTCGTCGATTTAGCGAAAATGAGCAAATCATCGTATCTGTTACCGATCATGACCGTGAAATGGCAGCATCGCGTAATTATATCTTGATAGACGGCGATAAAGCTACTTGGAAAAATCGTTGGATGGCTGCCGGAGGAGAAATCGTCTGGAATATGATTCACTATGATGTACAGCTCATTGGTGGAATGGTATTACACGATGGAAAAGTAGCAGAGATGGCAACGGGTGAAGGTAAAACCTTAGTAGCTACCCTACCTGCTTATCTGAATGGATTAAGTGGCCTTGGTGTTCACGTGATTACGGTCAACAATTATCTTGCTTTACGGGATAGTGAATGGATCGGACCTATCTTCGAATTCTTATTCTTAACGGTAGATTGTATCGATAAGTATCGTCCACACTCGCCACAGCGAGTAGCGGCTTATAAGGCAGATATTACCTATGGAACGAATAACGAATTTGGATTTGATTATCTGAGAGATAATATGGTTCAATCTTCTTCTGAACGAGTACAAGGTAAGCACCACTTCTCTATGATTGATGAGGTAGATTCTGTTTTGATTGATGATGCACGAACACCATTGATTATTTCTGGTCCGGTACCAAAAGGAACAGAAGAACAGGAGTACGAAGCTTTAAAGCCTAGAGTAGAAAAGCTAATTAACGCTCAAAAACAACTAGCTACAAAATATTTGGCGGAAGCTAAATCTTTGATCAAAGATAATATTTTAGGAGTGCAAGAAGGAGAAGCCGGAATGTCTTTACTACGAGCACATCGCGCAATGCCAAAATATCGACCTTTAATTAAGTTCTTAAGTGAAGAAGGAAATAAAGTATTACTTCAAAAAACAGAAAATCACTATATGCAGGAGCAATCCAAAAACATGCATTTAGTGGATGAAGAGTTATTATATACCATTGAAGAAAAAACTAGAAGTGTTGAACTGACTGAGAAAGGTTCAGAGTCACTTGCAAGAGGAGGAGAAGATCCAGACTTTTTTATCATGCCTGATATGGCGACAGAGCTCATGATGATCGATAGCGACGAAGAGATGAGTGAGGAAGAAAAAATGGAAACTCGAACGGAATTGATTAGCGACTTTTCAGCTAAATCAAAAAGACTACACAGTATTAGTCAGTTATTGAAAGCGTATAGTTTGTTTGAAAAAGACGAAGAATACGTAGTGATGGATGGCCAAGTAAAAATTGTCGATGAGCAAACAGGTCGTATGATGGAAGGTCGTCGATATTCTGATGGACTGCACCAAGCGCTGGAAGCAAAAGAAAACGTAAAGATTGGAGAAATCACACAGACCTATGCAACAGTTACCCTCCAGAATTACTTCCGTATGTACCACAAACTAGCGGGTATGACGGGTACGGCAGAAACGGAAGCTGGGGAACTTTGGGAAATCTACAAACTAGATGTAGTAGTGATTCCAACCAACCGTCCAATCGTCAGAGATGACCGAGAGGATTTAGTTTTCAAAACGGGTCGTGAAAAATACAACGCAGTAATTGATGAGATTGTTAAGATGACTGATGCTGGTCGACCAGTATTGGTAGGTACGACATCCGTTGATATTTCTGAAAAATTGAGCCGTATGCTACAGTTGCGTGGCCTCGAACATAATGTATTGAACGCCAAGCAACACCAGCGAGAAGCAGACATTGTTGCTGAAGCAGGTAATCCAGGGAAAGTAACCATCGCAACCAATATGGCCGGTCGTGGTACCGATATCAAGCTTTCTGATGAAGTTAAAAAAGCAGGTGGTTTAGGAATCATCGGTACGGAACGTCACGATTCTCGACGAGTAGATCGTCAGTTAAGAGGACGTTCTGGACGACAAGGAGATCCTGGTAGCTCACAATTCTATGTATCTTTGGAAGATAACTTGATGCGATTATTCCAATCAGAAAAAATTGCAAAATTGATGGACAAAATGGGACATCAGGATGGAGAAGTTATCCAACACTCGATGGTTACCAAGTCAATTGAACGAGCGCAAACGAAAGTAGAAGAAAATAACTTTGGAATTCGTAAGCGTCTATTGGAGTATGATGATGTAATGAATATTCAGCGAGAAGCGATTTATACCAAGAGAGATAACGCTTTGTCTGGTGATCGTTTAGCAGTAGACATTAATACCATGTTTACTTCTTTGACTGAAAGCCTCGTAATTGGACATCGCCAAAATGGTTCTTATGAAACTTTCCGAGAAGCTTCTTTGAAGTATGCCGGTATTGATCCAGAAATTACGAAAGACGAATTTGAAAATGGTAATGAAGATAATCTGATTGACCGTTTTGAAACACAGTTTTTAAATTTCTATAATGAGAAAAATGGAAAGATTGCAGAATATATAATGCCATTCATTATAAATGTGAATGAAAACCAAGCCAATCAATACAAGCGAGTTTCTATTCCTTTTGCAACTGGATTAACTAAAGGAATGAATGTTTCTGCAGATATTGAAGATGCGATTGCTAGTAATGGTAAATCTATTTCTAGAGATATTGAGAAGGCGATTGCATTATCAGTAATTGATGAAGAGTGGAAAGAGCATTTACGATCAATGGATGAATTAAAAGAATCGGTGCAAGCTGCTTCTTTTGAGCAAAAAGATCCATTGGTAATCTATAAAATGGAAGCTTTTAACTTGTTTGAACAATTGATTCAATCCATTAACGAGCAAGTAACTTCTGCTTTAGCGAATGGTAGAGTAGTTATTGAAGCACAACAAAACGTTCAAGAAGCAAAAGAGCAGAAAACTGATCTAAGTAAGGTACAGACAAGTCGTCAACAAGGAGGAGCAAGCCAAGAGCGTGGTTCAGCAGCAGCGGCAAGAGCAGCAGGTGAAAATGTAAGTAGAAGAAAACCTGAAACCTTTAAGCGTACCGAAAAGAAAGTAGGCCGTAATGAAGCTTGTCCTTGTGGTAGTGGTAAAAAATTCAAACATTGTCACGGGAAAGGATAGATTAGCTTTTTCTAAGATAAAGTATAGATTAATGGTCAATGATGAGAAATCGTCATTGACCATTGTGTTTTACTAACTACTTTACTAAATACGATACTTGTTTTTCGCCCACTACTTGGCCTTTTTTTGTTATTTTGTGAAAAAATTATTCGTATGAAAAAGTATGGCAGTTTAATTTTGTTTTTAGTACTCTTCTTGGCTGGTAG
>JALZUU010000251.1 GCA_023300665.1 Saprospiraceae bacterium
GCTCCCAATACCGCTCCTAAAAATCCTAACAACGCAATTTGTAATAAAAAAATCAAAAATGCTTGTCGACCACTCGTTCCCATACAACGCAATACCGCAACCACCGAAAGTTTATCTTTTACATAGATATGCACCGCACTCGCAACGCCAATACAACCCAATAATAAAGCAATAAAACCAACTAAATTTAGAAAAGTCGCCATATTAGAAAACGCCTTACCGATACTTTCTTTTCTCCGCTCCACGGTCGTCCAACGTACCCCGTTACTTTGTAGTGTTGTTTTTAAACTATCCACCAATACTTCCATGTCTTGGTTTTCAGTCGTTTTAAAAAAATACTGATATTCTATTCTACTTCCTGGCTGAATCAAACCGGTTTGAGCCAAATATTTTTGTCCAATAAAAATAGCTGGCGCCACGGACGAAGCAATGCCTGATCTACCTGGTACAGATTTTAATGCACCCGCAATTTCAAAAGTCAAATTACCTACTTGAATTGAATCTCCTTTTTCTATATCAAATTGTAATAATAAAGTTCGGTCTACCAATGCTTTTTTAGACTCCCTAATCTCATTTACTGCACCAAGTGGTTCAGTATTAAAGTTTCCATAGAATGGATAATTTCCTTCCAATGCAGAGATTTGTGCGAGTCTCGTTCCTCCATTTTTTGGAAATAAAATCATCGAAACAAAATCAGTCGTTTGTGCTCGCTCTCCTTCTATTAACTCCAAAGCTGTTCGTAAAGAATCTGTCATCGGCCGATTCAATTCTATTTTTAAATCGGCTCCAAGTAATGTTTTCGCTTCTCGATTAATATCAGCTTGTAAATTTTCACTAAAAGAATTGATGGCCACCAAGGCTCCAATACCAAGAATGATCGAAGAAATAAAGAGCAGCAGCCGTCCTTGATTGCGACGACTATCGCGCCAAGCCATTTTTAAAAGCCAAGAAATTCCAGGTTGGGTCATATTTTTAAGTCTTCTAGGTTAAATGTAGTGTGCACAAAAATATACATTTAATCAGGAGAACAAAACGCCTCAAGCAAGAATATAGTTTTAAAGCTTACTGCTTAATAACACTTCCCGTTTGCACAGGTCGCTGTTGATCTATAATTTCATAAAAATAATTACCTGACACTAACCTACTAATATCTGTCTTTTTGTCTAAAATCTGATCCTCTAAAACTAATCTACCCACACTATCAAAAAGTCGAATAAATGGCGCATTCATCTGTGTATCAGAATACACAAACTGTAATACATCACGGGCCGGATTTGGATATACGAGGATTTGCTGAAGGGTAATTGTCGGTATTTCACCTCCTGTACTGGTAATAAAATCCACATTTCCTTCTTTATCAAATTTAATAAAGTACATATCTCCCTCCCCTTCCAGATTCTCTTCTTCGTTGTAACGATAAACCAATATTATCACCCCTTCATCTTGTGTAGCTAATACTTTTGTTGGATAATAAGAAGCATCAAACCCTAAATATTGAGTCCAATTTTCCGTGCCGTTTATATGGACGTTATGAATAGAAATAATATTATGACAAGAATCCATTGGGTTATCTAAAGCATAACAAGGTCGGTAAAAATTACTAAAATAAATACAACTGGTATCAATCATATCCATCGCTCGAAAACCACGACCACCACTGGTTGAATCGGGAGATGGGCTTTCGTAAATTATATTAAAGGTGGTGTCAGGTTGAATACTTACCAATTGACTAAAGTAAGTATTTTCAAACGTGACTGGATCTCTATGTGGACTCACTCCCGACAAAATCCACCTACCGTCATCCAATAAAATGCTACTATTATTATTTATAAAAGCATTTTCAGGATTAAGTAAAATCTCTTCAGAAAACCCTGACCAATCTGCTGGTAAATCTCTAATTCTACTTAATATCCGAGAATAAACTCTGTAACTACTATCTGGAAGTTGTACAAAATCATCCGCATAGAAAGTTGAAAAAGTAGCTAAATTCAAAAGATCACCATCTAAACTATATTCCACTAAGAAAGCACTTGAAGTGGGAACACCATCATAACCTCCAATAAAAACCAAATTGTCATCATAATTAATAATAGGACTATCCATCCAAAAAATATTGAAAGCATGAGCAAAAATCTTCATACCTATTTCGTTAAAATCTTCATCTATTTGAAGAATAAAATTTTTACGAAAACTGGTGAAAGGTGAAAATGCCGTACCTGAGATGATATATCCATTATCAGTTGGTAATATATCCCATCCCATTAGCGTCTCTTCGTAATTGGTTGTTTTAATAGGGAATTCTGATAAAAGTTCGAAATTTTCATCTACTAACTTTACAACAGAATAAATGGAATCTGTAGCCACCAAAACTTCTGCCAACCCTACTTCATCCTCTGGAAAATAATAGGTCTGTATATAAATAAAATGACCATTATCAAGTTCTTTAAGGTCAAAAATAACATCTTGATATGGTGAATTTTCCAAAGGTTGAAAATCCTGTGCATTTGAAATTATAGAAATAAATAGACTGAGGAAAAGGAAAAAATATTTCATGGTTTTAGTTTAAAATAAGCAGGAACTAACCAAGTTCCTGCTTATGTTAAGGCATTAATTTAAATCATAAGGAACACCATATCCAACTGAAGCGCTAAAACACAATATAAATCCCATGTTAGAACTACCAAGTTTATCACCAACAAGCTCTATATCCGTTACTACACGATCTCCAAAAATATATGGAGTGGTGGGGGTAGGATTCGAAGGACTGGGAAGATAGGTAGAATAGAAACAAGCTATCATATCTTGAGCTGCAGCATAAGCTTCATCAAAGTCATCTGGCTCCATGGTATCTCCCATTATCTCATACATTACAACTTCGTCTTCTTCATAGCATAACGATGGATTTTCAATATTACTTACTGTTTGATACCACTCAAAATTATCTAGCGCTGAAAGGATACAAGGATTTAAATGATCGCCAGCAAAAAAAATAGATTCACTCGTTGGCCAATCTTCACAACCATCGACGTTTTCTTGACCACCAAACACTACTCCAATTTCTAAATCTGATTGTTGATCAGAAACAGCATTAAATTTAAAATCAATTAATTTAGCTGTTCTTCCGCTTGAAACTTCTTCTACATTAATATTTGCTTGCAGTTGATTAAACTTATCTACCATATCAACACCTGACATATTAATAATTCCATTATTTACAACATTAGAGATAACTAAACCATAACTAATTATAGTATCTTTTTTTAGTGAAATATTTACATTATCTACGTAATTACTTGCTGCTTCTAAAGTCCAAAGACCTTCATTTACTTCAGTATCAGAAAAGTCATTCCTGAGGGTAATTTCACCAATATCAGTATAATTTAAAAATTCCAATACTTTGGCAGTAGCAACCTTGTCACTTTCAATAAAAACTGGCTTTTCAATAAAAATCGGTGTTATAGTAGTCTCTTCTTCGCCGCAACTACCTATTGCTAACAAGGTGAAAACTAAAAAGAAGGAAGGAAGGAAGGAAGGAAGGAAGGAAATCTTCTTTTCATAATAAAAAATTTAAAGGTTAAAAAATTATGTATAACACAAATATAACATTTTTATACTGACATTTTTTAATAATAAATTTTTTTTAACAAAAAAAATACAAAACCACCTGACAAAACTATTATTTCCTGATACCTTATCATTAATAATCGTCAGAAGTTTTTTTATTACCTTTGATATATTTAAAATACTCGTAAAGACAGATACTCATGCCATACTTATTATTTTTATTCCTTTCACTATTTCCACTGAGCACATTCTTTGCACAATCTCCCATACAAAAAAAGATAGATGCTCTCGTCAGTCACCCTGACTTAGTGCATGGACAGCTCAGTGTTGCACTAATGGACGTAGCGACCAATCAATTGATAGCAGGACATCGCGCCGATAAAACGATGATTCCAGCTTCTTCGCTTAAGGTCTTAATTACTGGAATTGCGCTAAAAAAATTAGGCAAAGATTATCGTTTTAAAACTGAGTTAGCATACGATGGAGTCATCACCGCCGATGGTACTTTAAAAGGTAATTTGATCATTCGTGGTTATGGCGACCCTACGCTCGGTTCTCACCATTTTGCGAAAGCAGAAACGCATGATATCGTTTTAGAAAAATGGACAACTGCCATCAAAAAAGCAGGAATCAAAAAAATTGAGGGATATATCATTGGAGATGCTTCTTATTTTTCTACGCAAGTGGATGGACGAACTTGGCTTTGGGAAGACCTCGGTAATTACTACGGAGCTGGTGCTTGGGGTTTAAATTTCCATGAAAATCTTTACCTGCTTGAGCTTAAACAAAATGGTAAATTTGGTGCAACACCACCGGTTCTTTCTACTCGTCCTACCGTCCCTAATTTACGATTAGTTAATGAACTTACTCAAGCCGAAAAAGGCAGTGGAGACAATGCTTTTATTTTTGGATCATCTTATGGTACGACTCGATTTATTCGCGGTACGATTCCTGTGGGATCTGGAAGTTTCACGATCAAAGGTAGTATTCCAGATCCGCCATTTTTTGCCGCATTTCAACTGATGCAAAATTTAGAAAAATCAGCTATTAAGACCAGTCAACGAGCGGCTTCTTTATATCAACTAAAAGAAGAAGGTATTTCTATTGGTGCCACAAAACTTATTGATACTTATTATTCTCCTTCTTTAGATAAAATTGTAAAAGAGACCAATTTGAAAAGTATAAATTTATATTGCGAAGCATTACTCCGGTTACTCGGAAAAACAGAAAAAGGTGATGCGCATCCATCTCAAGGATTGGAAGTAATCGTAGATTATCTAAATAATAATGGGTTGCCTACGGCTGGGCTACACTTAGCGGATGCCAGTGGACTATCCCCTCGAAATTCCGTTTCAGCTCGACATTTAGCTAACTATCTCTCTTTTCTAAAAAAGCAGAACGATATCTTCCCTGATTTCAAAGCTTCTCTTCCCGTAGGTGGAAAATCTGGTTCTTTAAAATATTTATTTAGAGGTACTATTGGCGAAAATAAGGTATTTGCCAAAAGTGGTGGGATGGATCGTGTTCGTAGTTACTCTGGATATGTTCAAAATAAAAGTGGAAAATGGCTATCTTTTTCTATTATCGCTAATAATTTTACTGGAAAAAGCGCTACCATGCGAAAAGAAATGGAAAAGCTGATGCTCGCATTTTGTCAATGACTTTGAAAACCGTAATTTTATCAGGTGAAAAAATATATACTCCTTCTACTTATCGCTACACTTCTTATAGGAATGCTTTCCTGTGTTGGCGACGGCCTTGGTCCTTCAAAAAGCACCAAACATACAACTGCCCATGAATACGACCCTAGTATTCCTCAAAATAAACCAACTTCATCAACGGATCCTGATCTCACTCAAAAAGAAAGCAATCGTTGGATTTGGCAAAAACCTGAACTAGTAATTCAAAAGCTAGGAAATCTCGATAACAAAACAGTCGTAGACATCGGAGCTGGCCCTTATGGTTATTTCTCTTTTATTATCGCCGGAAAGACTTCTGCAAAAAAAGTGATCGCCCTCGATATTGACAAGGAAGCTGTCAATTTCATGAAGGATGCTCGCAAATTATTACCTGATGCCCGCCGCGATAAATTTGAAACACGACTTGTTAAGCCAAATAATCCAATGCTAAATCCCAGCGAAGCGGATGTAGTAATGATTGTTAACACGGTTACTTATTTTGAGGATGCAGTAGATTATTTAACCAATCTACGGACTGGAATCGCAAATGGCGGTCGCCTCGTTATTATTGATTTTAAAAAAAGAACTACCCCTATCGGCCCTAACACTGCTGAACGAATTGCAATCGGTGAACTAGAAATTATCCTAAAGACATCAGGCTATACCAATATAGAATTTGATGACCGAACCCTAGAATACCAATACATTGTTACTGCTTATAAATAGAAAAGCGCTTGTCTAAATTTTTATTAATTGACTAGAATTATAAAAATTTGGACAAGCGCTAAGCAATTTCAAATTATACTTCTTACACTATTCTCGGAGGATCGTTTTAGTTGTAAAAATCTCTCCTTTATCATTACTAATCAAGATAGAATAAACTCCAATAGGTAGATGACTAATATTAAATCCTGTTGGCCCTGCTGTTTCTAACGAAAATATTTCCTTAAAAATAACTTTACCGTTGGTATCTACAATTTGGATAAGACCTTCAGCAGCTTCTGGTGGTCTATTCGAACTAATACTAATAATGTCCAAAACTGGATTAGGGAATACCTTCCAATCATCATTCGATTGGCCTGCTTGAATCGTAATAATTTCACTAAATTCAGAAGCGCCATCGAAGTCAATTTGTTGCAGACGATAATAATATCTTTTTCCTAATTCAATTGACTTATCATCAAAATTATATTCATTCAAGGCATTAGAGTTTCCGTTGCCATCCATCCAACCGATTACTTCAAAACTACTGCTCGGGTCCAACGCTCGCTCTAGATTAAACCCTTTATTATTCGTTTCTGAGGCAGTCTGCCAACCTAGCGCAACTTGATTATTACGTGCATTAAAGGCACCATCAAAGTTAATCAGCTCTACCGGTAATGCACTTAATAAAGTCGTAAAATTAGGTCCATCTCCATCGTTATAATTACTACCCGATCCGTCTGCACATTTGGCCCTTACTTGCCATTCATATGCGGTATCTTCCATTAATCCTGTCATATCAAAAATAACCGTAGAACCAGAAAGGGTAAAATCACCTTCTCCTAACCTTAAAGAAAAAATAAATAACCAGTCACTAGAACCTACGGGTCTATACCGAACATTATAATGATCTATATCTGCATCAAAATCCCAATTAAGCATGACACTATTAATATCTTCATTATTAGCGGTTCGATTACCAGGAATTTCAGGGGTGCAAACGATCTCATTATCTAATAATTCCAAACTACTAAAACGCACCTCTCCATAAGCGGTCGGAAGTTCATCACCTACTCCATTTTTTTCTTCCCAAATAGAAGATTGCGTATAACAACCCGCTTTAAAATATCCCCATTCATAATCACTGGTATATTGGTTAAAATAAGTATCTCCTGTGCTAATATTGGTCAATTCAACAGTTACGTCTCCATTATTAACATATAGTCTCGCTTCAATGGTTTCGCCTAAAGAATAATCCATAATATCATTCAAGGTAGTGAATTCATTGACAATCAAATGCAAGCCCTGTCCACTATTTGCCCGATATTCTAATCGCAATATTTCACTGGTGTTTGAAGTACTAGGAGTCGTATTTCCTTTGATTTGTAGCATACATACTTCTTGCTTTATCTCTGGAAGATGGGTGACTCTAAACGTTGCATTTAATTCTTGCTCATCCGCAACATTCCAAAAACCATCCGTTCCACCGGGTCTTTCTCGTAGCTCAGTGCGAGGATAAGCATTGATGCTCGTTAAGGCACCCGCACAATGCGCCTTAAAAACCACTTCATTACCATCAACATAAAAATAGTCTAGATAAGGTCCCGGAGCAACATAGCCTGATAAGTTGGTGATATTCTCGCTACTAATATGCGGATCATCTCGATCTTCCCAAGCAACTCCAGTATAATCATTTTCATTTTCATCTATTGGATACTGAATTTTAAATTCTACAATATCTGGTATAATAGAAGAGGGCGCTTGACCAATAAGTGAGGTGGAGGATAAGAATAAAAGAAGTAGAACCGTGGTTAAAATATCATTAATCTGTCTGCTTTTTTTTGGCTTAAATATTTGGTTGATTTTCATGATATAGCTGATTTCGTATATGGAAAATTAAAAAATTATTCCACTTGGTTAGATTGGTCGACCAATTTAAGGAGTATTTTAGATATATCATAACTTTTCGATTATATAAATGTTTTTTAAAAGACATATTTAGAGGTTATTTAAACCTGCTTCAAAACTAATATGAGGCTCCAACCTACCTGTCAACAGACGAACGCTTCCTCTTTTTTCGTTCATAATTAAGGCTATATAAGCCAATATATTATTAACTAACCCGAAAAAATAGGGTCTCAAAAAAGGCTTAATTTGAAAAATTATATTAGAAAACATTTTTCAACTTGTAACTTTTTCACGCCCTCTTCATTATGATAACAAATCGATCGCAATTATCGCGTCGACATTTCTTCCCATAAAGTTTTACGTTTTATTACTTAGCTGCCTAGTACATTTTTTAAACAAAATGCGCCTTAACAGCTCAGTCCAAACTATCTCTATTTTTTAATAACCTGCTATTGTCTTTAATAGTATGATTACTGTTTTTCACTTGTCAGTGTCTAACATAGCCATACTATGCCCTCTAGTCATCAGCAATAAAGAAAACAACCTATGTCTATTCCAAAAGAACCTCGACAACTCATGATCAATATCATGTATCTCGTATTGACTGCGATGCTTGCGCTCAATGTCTCCGCCGAAGTACTAAATGCTTTTTTGTCTATGAATAAAAGTCTTGACGAAAGCACTGGTATCATGGATAAATCTAATCAACAATTAATGGCTGCTATCACCGAGCAAGCAGAAGCTTACTCTCAGTTTCAACCTTATGCAGAAAGTGGTTTAGAAGTACAAAAAATAGCACAAGATTTTTCAAAATATGTCGACGAAATAAAATCAGAACTTATCGAAGCATCCGGTGGATTAGATGAAACTGGAGCACCTATCGGGATTAAAAATAAAGATATCACCACCCGAATGTTCGTCATCGAAGACCTTGGTAGTGAACTAGAAGAACGGATCAGAAAAGTACGAACGGATTTACTTGCACAAGTTTCTGATGAGGAAGTTCGCCAAACATTAGCTGCGACTCTTCCTGTAAAGGTTGAGGAAATTCCAGAAAATTCTGATAAAGAAAACTGGGCGCAATTTAAATTTCAGCAGATGCCCGTCGCAGCAGTCCTTCCTTTATTGGCTAAAATTCAAAATGATGTAGAAATTTCTGAGACTTCTATTCTAGGATATTTTTATAAAAAAACCGGAAGTACAACCCTTAAACCAGATGAATTTCTTCCAAT
>JALZUU010000252.1 GCA_023300665.1 Saprospiraceae bacterium
ACATCTACCCAAAACTGATGAGATTTGAGTTCTTTCATTACCTTTTTACCCTGTTCTGGATTATTCCAAAAATCAGGATCCATGGTCTGCTGCTTTTTATCTTCTATTTTTAATTTTCTTTGATCGACGTCAAAGATATTGTTTTACGGAGTGTAGCCTTTTTTGTAAGGCTTTTAATTGGTCACCAGTCATAGTATTTTGTTTTGTTTTGTTTTGTTGAATCGTTGAATATCGTTGAGCTTGCTCTAAAAAGTGTTTTTCTCGCAGAGACGCAGAGAACGCAGAGGTTCTTTAACGTGTATATCTTTTAACGCGAACAACTTAGCTATTTTATTTTTATTAAATAAGATTTTAAATCTCAGTTTTTTTAGTTTTTAGAGTAGGCTCATCGTTTAATTTAAGATATTTATTTTTTAGTTTAATATGCTTTCATAGTGAAACTACGTATAAAGTGTTAAACAAATCAACGATTAAACACCTTAAATTAATTTACTTTTACCACTTCAAGATAAAAGACCAAGTCTTCATTAGGACCTACTTTAGGTTCTCTGCCTTTTTCACCATAAGCTAATTTAGATGGAACAAAAACTGTCGCTTTTCCACCTGCTTTTAATTTAGGTAATAACTCATCCCAACCTAAAATCCCTTTATTACCAACACGATAAGGAGCGGGTTGATTCCGAGAATAGGTATTATCGAGGATCGTTCCATCCATCTTAAACCCAGCATAATGAAGTTGAATATATTTTTTTGTAGCAGCTTCTTTCCCAGTTCCTTCTTCATGAACAACATAGCTAAGACCTGAATCTGTTTTAGTAAGGTTATCTAATTTTCCAGCTTGATAATCTTTGATCCACTGCTGTGTTTTGCCAATCATAATCAACTCCAAACCTTTGAGAGAATCTCGTTCAGCTTCCACGATTTCTTTGCGACGAATGTCTAGGAGTTTTAAAGTATATTTCAGCGTATCTGATTTTTTTAACCAACGAGGCCGTTGATAATTTTTCACAGAATCCATGGGTTGTAATAATGTAATACTATCATTAATCGCCATCAAAAAAATACCATCGTAAGATGGTGGTGGTGGATCAGCTACATCACTTTTAGCAGGCATAACTGCTTTGATGGGCTCAAACGAAAGATACGTCGATCGAACAACACTATCATTTTTCATAAGTAGCTGATGGTAAACTACCTCATCTCCAATGATTGGACGCAGTCCTTTATTTTGCACGTGCAATTTATAAGGATAACCCGATGTGGTTACCCCTTCTGCAGGAATAGGCAATTGATTCTTTCGAGGGGTGGTAACAACTGGTTTATCCATCTTTTTAGTTTCCGGCGCTTTTTCTTTACAGCCAAAAAACAATATTATGGTTAAAATAAAAATTACGATGTGTTTCATAATAAAAGCCTTAGTAAGGTTTAGCACTATCTAATGCAGTTTGGTACTCGGGGAGGATATCTTTTAGTTTTTGAATGGTTTTTCTTAATGGCAAATAAGAAGCACCACCAGAAGCATTTTTGTGTCCACCACCTTTAAAGTGTTTTTGACAAATTTCTTGAACAGAAAAATCACCTTTACTTCTAAGGCTGAGTTTGACAATCGTGGGTTGCTCCATAATAAAAGCAGCTACTTTTACATTTTTCATGGTTAACATCATATTGACTATACCTTCGGTGTCTCCACGCTGAATATTAAATTGATCGTAATCATTTCTAGTCAAATAAATAATCCCCGTATGTAATTCTGGTAAGATCTCCATTCTATTCGCCAAACAATGTCCTAATAAACGAAGTCGTTTTTCAGACTGTGCGTTAAAAATTAAATCTTGAATTTTATAATCATCTACTCCGATCTCAATCAAATCAGCAACTACTCTAAAAAGCTTTGGAGAAGTACTATATTTAAAAGAACCAGTATCTGTCAAAATTCCTGTAAAAAGGCACTCTCCAATCGGCACGTCCAATTCTTTACGCATATCCATCATTTGAATAAAATCATAAACAAGCTCACAAGTTGAGCTCGAAGATGGATCCGAAATTTCGTAAAGCGCATTAAGATCTGGATATAAATGATGATCAATCATGGCCAAGTCCGTATCCTTTGAACGAATATAATCACCTAAACGGTCAATTCGGCTAAGCGAGTTAAAATCAAGACAAAAGATCAAATCTGCTCGATCGACCACTTCCTCTGCTCTATCTGGTTCAATATCATAAATAATAACAGATTCTGCATCCGGTAACCAGGCCACAAAATCAGGATACTCAGAAGGAAAGACCACTCTTACCGTATGTCCCATTTTATTGAGAAAATGATAGAGTCCCAAAGAAGAACCAATCGCATCTCCATCTGGATTTCGATGCGAACAGATCACGATATCTTTAGGTATTGAAAGAAAGGTTTTTAATTCAGCAATATTTTCCATGTGTCTTAAATTCAAGTGCGAAGTTGGTAAAATTTAGGCAGTAAAACAAGCGTAAACTTAGTATTAACTAGTTGATACGGATTTAAGATAGAATGGTTGTGATTGAAGGTTAATTTTATCAGAAAATCACCTTGCAAGTTAGGAATAGCTTCCTTACTTTTGCAAACTCAAAATTAAATTGATTTTTCACCGGAAAAGCTTATTTGGATAACCATGATCTTTTCCATATTAAATTACAGTAATGGCTGGTAAAAGAACCTTCACAATGATCAAACCGGATGCAGTAGCAGCGGGTAACATCGGTAACATCCTAGCGATGATTAACAAAAAAGGATTTAAAATAGTCGCAATGAAATACACTCGACTGAGCAAAGAGCAGGCGGGCGCATTTTATGCGGTACACAAGAAACGTCCTTTCTACAAGGAACTTGTGAAATTTATGTCTTCTGGCCCTATCGTTGCGGCTGTCCTAGAAAAAGACAATGCCGTACTAGATTTTCGTAAAGTTATCGGAGCTACCAATCCAAAGGAAGCTAAAAAAGGTACCATCCGTGCGAAATATGCAGCAAACGTAGGAGAAAATGCAGTTCACGGTTCTGACTCTGACGAGAATGCACAGATCGAAGCTGATTTTCACTTCGCTGGTTCGGAACTTTTTAAATA
>JALZUU010000253.1 GCA_023300665.1 Saprospiraceae bacterium
GCCAAGGCATAAATTTCAAGTTCAATTTTCTTTAGTAAGAAATAAAAAAAGCCCGCGAACGAATAGGTTCGCGGGCTTTTTTCGTTCGTATATCTTATTTATTCCTCGACAATACCACGAATATTCCAATTGATACTTTCGCCGGTACGATCGCGGAAAGTTCTCCATTGGCCGTCGAGAGAGGAGAATAACCAATCACCATTCGTTACCGCAGGTCCAGCATCACATCCAATGGATTGCTGGGTCAATTGGTGTTCCAATTCTACGGTAATCCATAATTCTTCTCCAGTGATATTGATGGGTCTCGCGATACGATGGGTATTCCATTCTGTTGGAAAAATACTATTGGTAATGATGGCGGTATATAGCAAAATGCCAGGATTATTATCGACCCCAGGACCATAGATATTAACTTCGGCTCTATTAGGTACATCTCCCATGAAGAGTTGTACTTGGGTGAGCCGTAATCCGGTAAATTCTTGCGTTTCTGAGGGAGTAAATCGTACGCCCGCTTCCCAAATAGCAGTTTGTAATAATGGTCCAGTTAGGTTGGGACCATCGAGGGATAATCGCTTCACAGCGTCATCGTCGTCACTACAAGCAGTCATTAATAGGGCCAAGCAACAAAATAGGAAGGTGCACTTTTTCATTTATAGGTGTTTTAATAATTTAAAGTTTTAGTATACATATTTATTAACGAACAAGATGCGAAATTGTGGGTTATTCTAGGTTTAAATTATTGTTAAAATAAAATTTTTAATCAAAAAGGTATATGAAGCTGTTTAAAATGAAGCCTGCCTTCGTGCCTCTGGCAGGCAGGCACTTATCCTCACCTTTTGTGAACATTCTTAACCAGCTTCTATTTGTTACTTGGATTTAAGGAGAAAAAAAGCTTAGATAGGGGAATTTTATCCGCTTGTTGACAAATTTGGTGATTTTAAAGAACTTCAATGTTAAAAAATTGACAACAAATATTTTCTTCGAAATATTTTAGTAGTTTTCGACTTAAAATAACCTCATTTTTTAGTTAAGTTTATATAAATATTTTGAAATTGAAATTGAAATTTTATTTGTTTACCCTATTGTTCTGTTATTCTGTTTCAACTATTGGACAAATCATTACGGATATACCTGTGGTAGATATTGATATAGAATCTGTAGAAGTAGAATCTTATTGCTATTGTCAACCTGGTGTGCAAAATAAGAGTAGATCAAAAGGACTAGTATTTAGGTATGGTAATCGAGGTTCAGGGAGACTTGTTAATGAAAATCGAGACCCCAATGACTTGAATAGTAAATACACTAAATGGGATAATTTAGAACTTAAACTAAAGGCGCCACTGCTTATTAAAGATCATTTTAAGTTATTATTGGGATATAGTTATTACCAAGAAGGATTTAATTTTAGCGAGATTAGTATGGCTCATTTTCCTACTATTTCTAAACTAGATCAAATGAACTTAAAGAGTAGTTCTTTTAGTTTGATCGTTAATAAAAGTTTGGATGAACGCCGATATTTAGCATTCCAATTTCGATATGCGGTTAGTGGGAATTTTTCTGGAATTGCAAATTTCAGAAATCGATATGCAATTTATCGATTTTTGGGTATTTATGGAGTAAAACCGAACGATGACCTTGAATGGGGATTCGCATTGAATATTTCTAAAAGCTTTCGTAGGTTTAATATTATTCCATTGTTTTTATACAATAAGAATTTTTCTGCTAAATGGGGAATAGAAGCCTTATTACCAGGGTTTATTCATATTCGTAATAATATTTCTCCGAGTAGTATTGTATTAGGTGGATTAGAATTTGGTAATAAAAATTTCCGATTTGAAGTTCCGCAAGATGGCGAACCGGACTTAGATTATGCTTATAATCAATCTCACCTCAAAGCCATTATAAAGTACGAACAAAGAATTATGCCTTGGGTTTGGGTTGGAGCTAAAGTAGGATATCAGTATAATTTGAATAGTCGTTTTGAATCAAGAAATGAAGATACGACAAGCTTTTTTCTAAGAGCAGAAAATGCACCTTTTTTCAAATTAAGTTTCTTTCTTTCTCCACATAGCAAAGACGATAAAATGCTAAAATCGCATTAATATTTAAACAAGGATTACTAAAATTAGAATAACGAATATAGATCAGATCTATATTCGTTATTCTAATTATGTATGAATTTATCAATCTATTTCAACAGCGTCACATCACCCGCATACTCCTTTGTTTCATTATCAACGAACAATACTTCTGAATAATAAACAAATACAGCAGGGTTCATTTCTTGGCCTTTGAAAGTACCATCCCAACCTGTTTTTCCATCAAAAGGAGAAATGTTTTCAGTTTCATAAACAAGTTCTCCCCAACGGTCAAAAACTCTTAGTAATAAAATTTCTTGAACGCCAACTCCCGCGTATACTTGGAAAATATCATTGATCCCATTTCCATCAGGAGAAAAAGCATTAGGGATATAAATATTACGATCCTTGTCTACGCTAATAATTACCTCATCCTGAATTATACAACCAGAAACAGTATCTGTTACAGACAAAACATAAGGAGTTGTTCTAGTAGGATCCACAGTAGAGTCTAGACAAGAATTACATTCAAGACTATCCGCTGGCAACCATTCGTAAATCTGATTGGTAAGCGGAAATATTTGCCCTTCTAATTCCGTGTCTTCTCCTAATTTAATTCTTTGATCGAGTCCAGCATTTACATTAATAAAAGGTGGTTCGTAGAGATTTACAGTTTCTCCTTCTTCACAACCATTGGCATCTTGAACAATGATTTCGTAGTCACCACCATTCAAATCATTTAAAATGGTATTATCTTGAAACGTATTTCCACCAAAAGAAATTTGAAACGGACCTGTTCCTCCATTGATTTCGGTTACTTGTAAAACCCCGTTTTGGTCACCCGCACAAGTAATATCTATCCCCTCGGTCGCTATTTCTAGTACTTCCGGTTCGGTGATGGTGAGGATAGATTCATAGACACAACCTTCTTGATCCGTTACCGTTAGATTGTAATTTCCTTCACACAGTTCGACTCTATCTGTACTGGCACTACCATTATCCCAGATAAGATCAAAAGGCGGTGCTTCTCCAGAAAGAACGGCAACAGCTTCTGCATCGCATAATCCAAAACAGCTAACATTGTTTTGATCAAAAGCAAGATCAAATTCTGTATAATGAACACTAAGGGTATCACTAAAAGTACAGCCATTATTTTCTAAAGTAACGATATAATCATCAGTTTGTCCTACTGTAATTTCAGATGTGTTTTCACCAGTATTCCAAGTAAAATTAACTGGAATTCCTAGAGGGTTAGTGGCCAATATGGTTCTCGTATCTCCTTGGCAAAGTGTATCAGGAAGCCCTAACTCTGTTAGTGGAGTGGTACCGAAATTGATTTCTACGGTATCTCGTGCAATACATCCTTCTGTGTTTTCTACTAAAATATCATAGGTGCCTGGGGTATTAATTTGTCGAATAGGATCGGTACTTCCATTATCCCAAAAATAGCTAACCAGATCAGCACTGGTCACATCGAAATTGGAAGAGGAGACATCACAATAAGAAAAATCTGGACCTAAAGTAAAATCAAATGCTGGTTCAAAACCAACAATAAAAGAATCTCGACTGGTACAACCAGAAATACTGATGTCTACCCAAAAGACTCCTTCTTCTCGGATGGTTCTGGTCGCATCTAGTAGCCCATCATTCCACAAATAATTAGCGTTAGTAGTAGTGGCATTTACAAAAATACCATCGTTAGGGCCACAGACGGTGGTATCAATTACCGAACTGGTATTATCCAGAACATTGATCTGCATATAAAAAGTATCTTGTTCATTACAAGCATTTGTATTGGCCGCCACAAATCGTACTTCGTAGGTTCCAGCTTCTTCAAAAGTAGTACTTGGATTTTCCGATGAGCTAGTAGTGCCATTGCCAAAATCCCATTCGAAAACGGTTCCATTTTTTCCAGTATAATCGAAGTCAACCGTAAAAGGAGCACATCCACTTGAAGCAGGTTCGATAGCAGCAAAAGCAGTAACCGTTGGTATTTCAAAATCAATTTTAAAAACGCCCACATCACAGCTAGTTGTTTGACTCGTAGCATGGGCATTATTATTTGTATTCATAATATAATTTGGACCACAAGAACAAACCCCCTGATAAACAACTCCACTTTTGTCAAATCGACTGGTACCACCATCTACGTGATTGGCTTCACCATAATAGGTCGCAAAAGATAAACCAGTAGCATCTGGATCAAGCACGCCAAGATAGAAGCTACCTCCTTGGTCCCATATACGATCACTTGTTAGCGGTAAATTACCAATTGCATCATATCCTGAAAAATAAATATTATTACATTTATCTACCATAAAAGCAACAGGTACAAAATCCACTTTTGTACCAAACTGACTATCAATATTGGTACTATTTGGTCCACGACCAATGACAGTTGAGTAGATTAAATCGCTTAAATTTGAATTAAAAGAACTAATGAATTGTTTACTGCCTGCAACAGATGAAAAAACACCGGGAGTAACAGGCATAAACCCAGTAGAAACACCATAAATGTGGACATCTCCTTCTAAATCCAAATCCATAAAATAACCGTTATCATCTGAAGTGGTTCCTAAAAATGTTCCATTTAAAATAGAACCACCATTCGCTGATAATCGAACAACATACGAATCCGTTAAACCTCCTCCATAATTTTGTTGGAAACCTCCATTTGGCATTGGAAAGTTAGATCCTCCAGCTGAACCAATAACGTAAACCGTATTATTTTCATCTACTCGTAAACCCATTGCAGTATCTGATCCATTTTCTCCAAGGTAAGTACTCCAAAAGAAGTTGGATAAATCATTATTTAATTTAAAAACCACTCCATCTTGTGCAGGGGAAGGATTCGTTCCGTTGGTTCCGGGTGTTCCATTCGAATTAAAGGTTCTATCAAGCGCACCTGGGGTAGTAGGGAAATTAGGTGAAGAGGTGTTACTAGCTACATAAACATTCCGATCTCGGTCAAGAAAGATTTCTCCACGAGAATCGTCACCATAGGATTGGTTAACTCTTAATCTGTTTTCCCCATCGGTATTATTACCTCCTACATAGGTTGAACCAACCAAGCTACTACCATCCGCTGTCAAAATTGAAATTACAATATCTTTACCACCATTATTATTTCTTTGTACTGCGTTAGTGGTGGTAGGGTAGTTACTCGATTCAGAAGTACCGTATATATATAACTGTCCATCAAAATCAGTAATTAAGCTATGCGGTAAATCACCACCGCTTCCACCAATATAAGAGGCGTAAACTAATTGAGTACCAGTGGTATTATATTTTGAGACAGCAATATCTGTATCACCTCCTCCAAAATTAATTTGAAAAGCTCCAATTGTGGTTGGATATCCAGAACCAAAACTTTGAGCGCCTACATAAATATTTCCAGAAAAATCAAAGGTAGCGGAGTGTCCAAAATTTTCATTATTTGTCGTTCCTGAAAGGGTAGCAGCGACCACTGTTGGGTCAATTATGAGTTGGTAACGCTCGTTATAACCGTCAGGAAATTTAAACTTAACAGTATTATCTTCTAAATGATAAGAACAGGCTACCTGAATTCTTTCTCCTTTAATTTCTTGATAAGCATAAGGTTCATGCTCTACAATTTTATCGACAGAAGTATGAATAATAAGATCTCCTTTTTTTACTTCTAACCGATCTGCTCCTCTATAATTTAAGGCAATATTTTCAGTGGTTGCTCCCGGTTCTACTACGAAGTCATACTTAAAATAGCCATCTACATCATAGGCATCAAGATGGACTCCTGCATAAAGATTTTCATACCGTACTTGCTCATAAATTGGAACATGAGAAGCCCATTTTGATGGATCATTTCCTAAAAAATAATTATAGTATTCTGATTTTGGTTTTGTCGGTTTTAGTTTTGCTGTTTGGTTGGCATTTACGAAGGCGACATGATATGCATGAGATCGAACAGGGTGTGTTTTATCGCGATCTGTACTGGTATGAGCATCATATAAATTTTGGGTATCCTCCTCATTGTGGAATAAATAAGTGAAACCCCCTTTTTCTAAAAATATGGCATTTAAACCACCCAAAGGAGCACGATACAAAACTTCGCTTTCCCATTGCCCTTTATTCTTTGTAAAGCTGAGTTTATTTGGATGATCGTGATCGTGGTCATGATGATGGTCATGATCGTGATCATGATTTTTTTCTATTAAGCCAGGCAGCGCTGCGAGTGGTTCAGACGTTTGAGCATCAAGCGAGCAAACTAAAAGTAGATTGCTTAGGAGGAGAAATGTGGATAAAACTGAGCATAGTCTCATAGGATATTTTTTGTAAAGGGATCATAAATCGGTCTTTTCCCTCTTAACCAATAAAATTGTTACATCTTTCTGGGTGCACCAAAGTAGGCATCCAATAGATCTTTTGCCAAATTGTATCAGGAAAAAATCTAGTAAGAATGCGATAATTTAAAGCTCGTGTTCGTAAACATTCAACGCGTAATATTGCGCGAAGTTGTGTATATTAAGTGACAAGCTTTGATCAAATTGGCCAAATCCCTGAGAAAAACGACAGGTTTTTGCTTTGAAAGTTAAATTTAGACCAATTGAACTTTTATATTGATTAGGTATTTCTCCTAAATATAATGAAAAATTAGTATTTAATCAAGGGTTAGTTCCCAATTTAATTAGTTTTAATTTTTATTATACACTTCTTTGTCGGCTCTAGAACATTGAATTTACCTCATCCCAAGCAGCTAAAAAGGGCTTTTCATATACATTTTTCCAACCTTTATTAGGATTAGTTTTTACATAAGTTAAGATTTCTAATTGCTTTGGCGAAAGAAAATCCTTTGGATCTCCGCCTTGTCCCACTGCAGTATTTACCCGACTGGCTTGATTCGGTAGCATCGGAATAAGTCGGTAAGGAGTATGCAATAAATAGTATTTTGGTTGGCCATCTGCTCTAAAAGTCTTAGCATTTTTGATTTTTGACTGATTAACGAAAGTCTTAGCGACTTTTTCTTGATCACCTGAATAGGTGAAAACTGAATCAAACGCTTTCTTTTTTCTAGCAGCAGCAACTAATTCCTCATAGCTGATGACCTCCGGATTAAAATCTACCGATACAACCTCTCTTCCTCCCATAAATCCAGGTTCTGAATCAACTACTCCGTCAATACTCCCCAATTTTGCTTCGCCAGTCCAAAAACAATACATTCCAAAAGTAGCTTTCTCAGTAGAATTTATGTTAGCGGAGAGATGTTCTCTTAATAATTGCAAATACCTTGGTACGGGTCGTTTGGCATTTTCAAGTGCTTCCACCATTCCTTTTACCAAACTTTTTTGATCGTATTTTCCGTTTATACGGGGTGTTAAGGCATTCCGTTTTGTATCGATAATACGGACAACTGGATTATTCCAACTAGGCTCTCCAAAGGATTCTAATACCTTTTTATCTTTTCCACCTTTATTATTGTGAATAGCTAAAGGGGTAAAGACATCTTCAATCGCCTCAACAATCAAGGGATGACTTAAAACATTATTTCCATAACCTCGACAAGTACTACAGCCTGGAACTTCTTGAAATAATATTAAGATGGGTTTACCTGTTTCTTTTGACGAGGCAACCGCTTTATCGTAATCTCGTAGCCAGTTGACATTTCCTAATTCTTCTGGTTGAGGAATCATCCGATCACTACTTTTAAAAGCACTCAAAATAACCAAACTAAGGGCGAGTAATCCCAATTTTAGCAATATGTTTTTCATAATAATTGATTTGGTGAGAAAATTATTCAAATGATTTGAACGAGTGATGATGAAACGCGATGAATTAAAAAATAGTTGTTGACTAAGTCCAGAAGCCATGAAAACTGTCGTAGGATTGACGCGGAAATTTTCTGTTTAAATTTTTTTCTTTGTTAAAAACAGTTAAAACTGGTGTATACAATCGTTTTATCGTAAATTTGGGTCTAAATTTGGAATAGATAGATCTGTCTGAAGGAGCTCTTAAAATTTCCCTTTCTTTTTTCAAATTTTTACTTCCCAACAAACAAGTTTTATAAAAATTTAGAATTCCAATTAAGGAGATTCTTTTATCCCTATTATGCCTTCTAGACAGACTGATTTATAATTAACTTTTCAATCATATATAATATAACATGAAAAAAATTACCACCACAGTTCTTTTAACATTATCCATCCTTTGCATTATTCCTGTGCTTAATGCTGGAGTCAATCCAGTAGAAACGGTGACCATGGAAGTAGAAACGATTTATGAAGTTTATGATGCTACCACTAAAAAATGGTCTGAAGCAAAACTTGATCGAAATCCAGTAGCTAATGGTGGAGATGAAAATTTCTGGAATATTGTTAACAGTCAAATGATGTATCCTGACCGTGCTCAACGAGCAAAATTAGAGGGTGATGTGATTTTGACCATGACTATTAGTGAAAAAGGTCAGTTGGTAGAACTCAAGGTAAAGCAAGAAGTTGGAGGAGGTTGTGAAGAAGAAGCTTTTAATGCCATTCAAGTGGCTTCTACCAATCGCTTTATTCCAGCCATGCTCGACGGAAAACCTGTAAAAGTAAGATATGATGTGAGCATCAATTTCTCTATGCAATAGGTAAAGTCTGAATACGTAAAGAC